>JAYQOZ010000275.1:0-3675 GCA_038145035.1 Gemmatimonadaceae bacterium
GTGCTGACGGGTCGGAAGGACCGGATGCACACGCTGCGGCAGGAGGGCGGACTCTCCGGCTTCCTCAAGCGGACCGAGAGCGAGTACGACACCTTCGGGGCCGGGCACGCCGCCACCTCGATCTCCGCCGCGCTCGGCATGGCCGCGGCGCGCGACCTGAAGGGCGAGGACCACAAGGTCGTCGCCATCATCGGCGACGGCTCGCTGGGTTCGGGCCTGGCCTACGAGGCGCTCAACAATGCCGGCCACAGCGACCGCGACTTCATCGTGGTCCTCAACGACAACGAGATGAGCATCGCGCCGAACGTGGGCGCCATGCATAAGTACCTCACCCAGGTGCAGCGGAACCCGATCTACAACCGGCTGCGCAACGCCATCGGCGACTGGGCAGACCACGCCAAGGGCGTCTTCAAGGACGCCGGCGCGCTGGTGCGCCGCTGGGAGGAGTCGGTCAAGGCCTTCCTCACGCCCGGCGTGCTCTTCGAGGAGCTGGGCTTCCGATACTTCGGGCCCATCGACGGGCACGACATCCCGCAGATGCTCGAGACCTTCAGGGCCGTGCGCGCCTTCAAGGGCCCGCGCCTGGTCCACGTGATCACCACCAAGGGGAAGGGCTTCCCGGCCGGCGAGCACGGCGAGAAGTGGCACGCGCTGCCGCCCGGCCACGACCCGCAGACGGGCAAGCAGCTCAAGACCTCCACGGCGAATCCCAACTACACCGCGGTGTTCGGCAAGGCACTGAGCGAGCTGATGGAGGAGTACCCGAAGGCCATTGCCATCACGGCGGCCATGCCCGGCGGCACGGGCACGGGCAGCGTCGCCAAGGCGCATCCGGCGCGGTTCTTCGACGTCGGGATCGCCGAGGGCCACGCGGTGACCTTCGCCGGCGGCATGGCGGCCGAGGGCGTCAGGCCGGTGGCCGCGATCTACTCGACCTTCCTCCAGCGCGGCTACGACATGATCATCCATGACGTGGCCATCCAGGGCCTGCCGGTGATGTTCTGCATGGACCGCGCCGGCCTGGTCGGCGAGGACGGCGAGACGCACGCGGGGCTCTACGACATCGCCTACATGCTCGCGGTGCCGAACATGACGGTGACCGCGCCAAAGGACGGCACCGAGCTCGTCGGGCTGCTGCGCGCCGGGCTCGAGCACGACAGCGGGCCCTTCTGCGTGCGCTATCCGCGTGACGTGGCGCCGGACATCGTGCCGCACGCGAAGGAGGTGCCGGCGGTGCCGCACGGTTCCTGGGAAGTGCTGCGGAGGGGCGAGGACATCGCGATCCTCGCGGTGGGCACGATGGTGCAGCTGTCGCTGCAGGCTGCCGAGGTGCTGGCCGCCGAGGGGCTGTCGGTCACCGTGGTGAACTGCCGCTACCTGAAGCCGTACGACGCCGCGACGCTGGCGACGCTGGTGGCCTCGCACACCCAGCTCCTCGTGGTGGAGGAGGGTACGGTGATCAACGGCTTCGGGTCGTACATGGCCGCGGTGCTCGGCGGGATGGATGCCAACGTGCGCGTCCACGCGCACGGCGTGCCGGACCGCATTGTCTACGCCGCGTCGCGCGCCCGGCAGCTCGCGCAGGTGGGGCTTGATGCCGCCGGCATCGCGGACCGGGTGCGCGCGCTGCGGGAGACCGGGGCGCTGGCGGGGTGACGATGCGTCTCGGGGTCGTCGGGCACGTGGACTATGAGGGGCTCGACGGGATCCTGGAGCACCTCCGGCGTGAGGCGTCGACGCACAGCTTCTCGCTGGCCTACGAGGCTGCGCTGTCGCCGCAAGCCCGGGGCGCGCCGCAGCTCGGGCATCCCAGTCAGATCGACGCGCTGATCTCGCTCGGCGGCGACGGCACGCTGATTCGCGGCGCGCGGTTCCTCGGCGATGCCGACGTCCCGATCTTCGGCGTAAACCTCGGCAAGCTGGGTTTCCTCACGACGTGCCAGGCCGAGGAGTTCCCGGATACGTTCGACCGCTTCCTGCGCGGCGAGCACCGCGTGCAGAACCGGATGACCATCGAGGCCAAGACCTGGACGCCTGACGGGCAGCTCGGCGTGCAGGTGCGGGCGATGAACGACGTCGTGGTGCACAAGGGCGGCTACGCGCGGGTCCTGCGCCTGCGCCTGATGGCGGGCGACGAACCCATCGCACGGCTCGCGTCCGACGGCGTGGTCATCGCGACACCGACCGGGTCGACGGCCTACTCGCTGTCGGCGGGCGGGCCGATTGTCGTGCCGACGGTGGACTGCCTGCTCGTGACGCCGGTGGCTGCGCACACGCTGGCCATCCGGCCGACCATCCTGCCGCCCGACGTCACGGTCCGCGTGGAGATCGAGGACGCGCACGACGAGGTGCTGCTCACGGCCGACGGACAGGTCGGCATCGCGGTGGCGCCGGGCCACTCGCTGACGGTGGCGCGGAGCCGGCATCCGATCCGCCTCGTGCGCTTCCCGGACGTCACCTTCTTCACGCGGTTGCGCAACAAGTTTGGCTGGGGCGGGCCCCCGGCGCGCGACGGCTGAGCGCCGCCCGTGCTGACCTCGCTGCGGATCAAGCAGCTCGCCATCATCGATGACGTGACCTTGCCGCTGGCCGCGGGCTTCAACGTCCTCAGCGGCGAGACCGGGGCGGGCAAGAGCATCATCGTCGGCGCCCTGGGGCTGCTGATCGGCGAGCGCGCGTCCAGCGACCTCGTGCGCACGGGCGCCGACAGGGCGTCGGTGGAAGGCGTGTTCGATCTGCACGACCGTGCCGACCTGCGCGCGATGCTCGACGGGCGCGGCATCGAGTGCGAGGATGGCCTGCTCATCCTCAAGCGCGAGGTCGCCGCCGCCGGCGGCCGGGCGCGGGCCTGGATCAACGGGTCGCCGGTCACGGCGCGCGTGCTGGCCGACGTCGGCCGGGCGCTGGTGAACGTGCACGGCCAGCACGAGGCGCAGGCCCTGCTGGAGGCCGAGGCCCAGCGACAGATCCTCGACGCCTTCGGCGAGGCCGAGCGCGAGGTGGCGGCCGTGCGCGCCGCCTGGGCGGAGGCGCAGGCTGCGCGCGACGCCGTGTCCTCGCTCCAGGCGCGGCGCGACGAGGCCACCAAGCGCGCGGACTGGCTCACGCACGTGTCGGCGGAGATTGCCGACGCGAAACTGCGCGAGGGCGAGGACGAGCGGCTGGAGGAGGAGGCGCGCCGCCTCACGCATGCCGAGGAGCTGCAGCAACTGGTGGCCGAGTTGACCTCGACCCTGGAACTCGGGGATGGCTCGCCGATGCAGGCGCTGGGCCATCTGCAGAAGCCCCTGGCCGCGTTGCAGCGCATCGATCCGTCCACGGCGCGACTGCAGGAGCTCTACGACAACGCCTGGTACGCGCTGGAGGAGCTCTCCCGTGAGGCGCAGGCATACGCCGATGGGGTGGAGCACGATCCGGCACGCCTTGATGAGGTGGAGCGGCGCCGCGACCTGCTATTCCGCTTGATGAAGAAATACGGCGGCTCGATGGAGACGGTGCTGCGCACGGGACGCGAGGCGCGCGAGGAACTGGATCTCATCGATACCGCCGGGCTCGACCTGCGCACGCTTGAGGCCCGCGTGACGGAGGCCGAGGACACGCTGTCGCGGGCCCGCCCCCCCCGGGCCGGGCCCCCGGGGGCCGGGGCGGCGGCCCCGGCCCCCGCGGGGGCGGGGG
>JAYQOZ010000276.1:0-2825 GCA_038145035.1 Gemmatimonadaceae bacterium
GATCAAGACCGGCTCGGCGAGCCGCACGGATCGCGTGGCCAAGTACAACCCGCTGCTGCGGATCGAGGCGGAGCTCGGCGCGCACGCCGAGTATCCGGGCGGCGGCATCTACGGCATCGAGTAGGCGCTCGTGCCGCCGGCCAGGCGTCCCAGCCAGAGGCGTTCGTCCGCGGCGTCGGGTCCGTCGCCGCGCAGCCCGGCGTGGATCCTCACGCGGGTGCTGCTCGCCGCGGTGACGTTCGGGGTGCTCAGCTTTGCGGTGCAGGGCGGGGAGTACGGCAGCCTCGACCTGTTCCGGCAGGGCCGCCAGCTCGACCAGCAGCGCTCAGCGGTGGACTCCCTGCAGCGGCGGGTGGATTCGCTCACGGCGTACCTCAAGGCGGTGCGGACCGACCCGGCGACGCAGGAGCGCATCGCCCGCGAGGAGTTCGGCATGGTGAAGCCGGGCGAGGTGCTGTATCGCTTCGCGGACCCCGAATAGCCACGTTCCGGCTCGCGTTGCCCCTTGAAAATGGGCGTTTGGTCGCTACAATTCCTTTCACTGACGCGGGGTGGAGCAGCCTGGTAGCTCGTCGGGCTCATAACCCGAAGGTCGCGGGTTCAAATCCCGCCCCCGCTACTGTTCACCGGCCGGGCATTCTCTCTTGAGAGGATGCCCGGTTGGCGTTTCCGGGCAGGTACTTGCCGCCGAGCCCGACGCCGAGCATGAGCCGGTGCATGGCGGCGCCACCCCTCGAGCCGCCCTCGTCGAAGGTCGGCGTCGCGGTGTAGACCAGGAAGGGCACGAGTGGCCGCGGCCGGTTTCGGAGTTCCCAGCCCAGACCGACGACCGCGCCGAGACCCGAGGCCCCTGTCGCCGAGCTGACGTCCGTCTCGCCGCCGAGCATCAAGCGCTCCTTGGAATACCCGATGCCGGCCAGCACGAACGGCCCGCGGGCGTTCCACTGGTACTCGACGCCGCCCATCAGGCTCCAGAGCAGCTGGAGGCAGCGGTCCGCACAGCTGATGGTGTCGGCGCCGGGCAACGGGATGCGGCTGGCGCGCTGGTTGGCCCCGAGTTCGATCGCCCCCCAGCCCCGAAGGCGCTCGCCGTTTCCGGCAATCCGCAATGACAGCGTGAGGAAGTTGCCGCGCGACTCGTACGGTGCGTGATCCACGGCCGCGAGCCCCAGGCCGATCCAGCCCCGTTGGGTGAGGGCGTCCGCGGGCGATGCCTCCTGAGCGGCGGCGCGGCCGGCGAGGATCGCCGCCAGCAGCACCGCCCGGAGCCGGGTGGTCGACGAAGGATGCGCGGTCACGGCTCTTGAGGGATTGGAGATGCCTACAAGCCTCTCTATATTTACGCCTCGCGCGCCTGGCAGGGCCGGCGTGCCGAACGGCTGGGTAGCTCAGCTGGTTAGAGCACGGCACTCATAATGCCGGGGTCGCGGGTTCGAGTCCCGCCCCAGCTATCGACCGAAGTTCCCGTGGCCCAATGGGTTGCGGGGGCTTTTGTTTTCTTGGCTTTCTGGCCGTGCGTCACTTGACACCAGCAGCCGCGCCGAGCTGCGCCGCGACGCCTGCGGCGCGCCGATCGATAGAACTCCAGGCCGACCACATCCCGGGCCTCCGGGTGCTGGGAATCGCACGCCCGGCCCGAGTCTGGACCCGAGCGTGGCCCCGCAGGTACCTTCGCGCTTCCCTCATTCTTGTCCACGGGAGGAGATATGTCGAAGAAGAAGTCATTCGTGTTCGGGGCGCTCGGCGCGCTCTTCACGCTCATCACGACAGCAGTGGCATTCGTGCTCTTTCTCGGCTCGATATCCGGCCCGGGCAGCGACACGCTGCTGACGGCTTCGGCGGCCTCATGGCTCGGCAGCTCCTGTTCCATGCTGGGCGCCGCGGTGGGGCTTGGCACGTAAGCGACCTGCAGGAGCGGTCGATGCCGCGCGCTCTGTGCCGCTGATACCTCGGCTGTCCGATTCCCGGATGGCGTAAGATGTCCGCGCCTATCGGCACCGCATGAGCCGCACAAAATGCGGATAGTAAATCAGGCTGTCGGTGAGGTGCTCGGAGAACTGGACGGTGTTCGTGGCGTACGTCGCCACAAGGTCGGCGCCCGTGAGTTGTGCGTGTCCCTTGGCGGCATAGATCATCACGTTCGGCCGGTGGTACTCGGGCGGGCGGTACACCATGTGCGCTGCTGACCATGGCCCCGTCAGGGCCGGCGCGGCCCGCAGCATCACATCCGCGGGGCCGAACCCTTGCGTCTGCACGGCGATGAAGTGCTGCGTGACTGGGTCCACATGGAGGCTCAACTCAGACTGCCCGTTCTCGAACAACGGCCAGCGCGCTGCGCTGGAGGAGTCAGGCACCCAGCCGAGCTGGTCACCGGCCCACCACTCCGGGTGTTGCAGGTCACCGCGGAGAACCTCCACCGCCGACCACCGGGCCGCGTAGAGCGGATGGGACTTGACGGAATCCGGGGATCCGAACGCGTACACGTGCTCGGCCAACTTCAACGCGGCCGCGAACCCGACCGTGATGCCGAGTGGGTTCGGCGGTGTCTCGAGCTCACGCACGCGCCAAGAGGAAGGTGCACTGTCCGGATTGTCCACGATTACGGCGGTCCACCCCGCTGATTCGAAGCCGAGTCCAACGTTCGTGCTGCGGATTCGACCCAGAAACAGCACCAGGTGACCATCGACGCGCACGCCGCTGCCGAACCAGAGCCGCTCACGGCCTCGGCCGGGGAAGAAGGCGGCTGGACTCCCGTCGGCCGCTCTTCCCCAGTGGAAGGATCTCGCGGCCGTGGTCGGATACGTGCCCACCTGGATTGCCCCGCA
>JAYQOZ010000276.1:2835-3668 GCA_038145035.1 Gemmatimonadaceae bacterium
ACGGGGGCTGGACCCCCGCCGGCCGCGCTACCCCAGTGCACGCAGACCGCGGCCGTGGTCGGATCCGTGCCGACCTGGATTGCCACGCTATTGCTGACCATGTGCGCGCCCTCGCGCGCCCCACGGCCTGAGGGATCGATCCAGGTATCGCTGAAGAGCCAGAGCGTCCGTCCGCCTCCCAAGTCGACGGACGACGCGCCATCGGCGCCCACCCAGTGGGGATCTCGACGGAAGAGCTGATCAGCCTCTCGCCACGCGGATGCTTCGAAGCAGGGTTCCGCTACCGCACGGAGTGGCGCAGTGGCGCCGGCACCCCGTGCGCGCCGCCAGACGTCCGGCGTGGCCAGCGCGCCAGGGCGTCCGAGGTATGAGGCGAGCGCCGAGCCCAAGCCCTCGGACGTGCCATCGCGGACCAACTGGTCCGCGAATCGCCAGTGCGCCAGCCGTACCTGCCCAGCGCGAAGAGCCGCGAGAAGTGAGTCGGGTTCACGAGCCGCCGCGCGCACCTTGTCTGGGCCGACCGCAAGGACCAGAAGCAGCTGCCCGCCGACCAGGAGGCCGGTGAGGGCTGCAGCGCATCTCGCTCCCGGATGGCGGGCCAGACGTCCAGGACCAGGCAGTCTCCGAGCGGAACGCATCACGACTGTGGATTGCGCTCGCCCAGCAGGTCGGAGGCAATTGGGCTGGACCTGGGCATCCGAATCGGGCTTATCTGAGCTTCTGCAGCAGCACGATCAGGGCACAGATGCCGAGCCCAAGGGAGGGGAGCATCTTCATGAACGGGTTCTTGACCTTGACGTGCATCGAGACGGCTCCGGCCATGAAGAGCACGA
>JAYQOZ010000277.1:0-3655 GCA_038145035.1 Gemmatimonadaceae bacterium
GTTCACGCCGGTCCCGCGATGGTAGGCAAACATGCCGGCGCCATTGGCCAGCGCGGTGGCGTCGCCACCCATCACCAGGAAGCCGGCAGCCTTGAGGTCGCCGGCACGGCGTGCCGGCGCCAGCGCCGTCATCGCCGCCTGCGCCCGCTCCGCCGCGCCGATGTTCGCGGTGGCGTCGATGTACGCCTCCACCGGCACATAGGCCTGCGGCGTGACCGGCGGCATCGCCTCGGGATCGTCCGGCGCAAGGCGCGCCAGCCGCTCGCTCTCCTCGACGCAGCGGCGCAGGGAGGCCTCGGAGAGGTCATTGGTCGTGACGACGGCGTGTTTCGGCCCGAAGGAGCTCTGCACGACGAGCCCGGCATCGGTCAGCGAGCCGGCGGTGCTCATCTGGTTGTCCGCGAAGCGGACGTTGGTCGTGTGGCTCGACGCGATGTTGACATCGATGCCATCTGCCTTGGAGAACCGCATCACGCGCTCGGCGATCGCCTGCGCGTCCTCGCGGGAGATGATCGCTCCCGCCGGAATGCCGTCGCGGAGACGCCTGGGCGCGCTCATCCCTTCCTCCCCGTGTTGATCACGTTGACCTGGCGGAAGCGCGCCGGCGGCGAGCCGTGGCTCACCGCGTTCACCTGGCCGGGCTGGCCCTTGCCGTCGAAGAACGAACCGCCGAGCCGGTAGCTCTCGCGCCCACCGATGCCGTCCATGGAGTTCCAGAAGTCCGGCGTGCGGATCTGGTACGCCACGTCCTTGAGCATGCCGGCGATCTTGCCGCCGCGGATCTCGTAGAACACCTGGCCGCCGAACTGCGCGTTATAGCGCTGCTGGTCGATCGAGAACGAACCGTCACCGAGGATGGCGATGCCGCGGTCCACGCCCCCGATGAGGTCGTCCCAGGACGTGCTGTCGCCGGACGGCAGCAGCGAGACGTTGGGCATGCGCTGGAAGGCCACGCTGCCCCAGGAATCGGCGTAGGAGCAGCCGTGCGAGCGCAGGGGGCGGCCCTGGCGGGCGTACCAGTCCCTGAGCCACGGCGCCTGCTCGCGCGTGGTCTGATAGTCGTTGAACACGCCGTCCTTCACGATCAGGAAGTCATCCGGCCGCTCGCCGTCGTCGTCCCAGCCGATCGTCGCCAGCGCGCCCTCCTGCGTCCGGTCGCCCTGGATGTTCATCAGGCCGGGGCCGTAGCGGAGCTTGCCGAGGTTGTCCTCCGGCGGGGCGATGAAGCTGGTGCCGGCGTAGTTGGCCTCGTAGCCCATCGCGCGGTCGAGCTCCGTGGGGTGCCCGATGCTCTCGTGGATGGTGAGCCACATGTTGCCGGGATCCAGCACGAGGTCGTACTTGCCGACCTCGACCGGCTTGGCCGTGAGCTTCTCCACGGCCTGCTCGCCCCACTGCCTGGCGTGGCCCGGCAGGTCGCACTGCAGCACGTACTCCCAGCCACGGCCCATCGGCGCGGCCTCGGAGGCCTGGCGGTTCTGGAAGTCGGAGAAGTCCGGCGCTACCGCGGTGGCGGTGAACAGCGGCCAGCTCCGGATGAGCGTCTGGTCGGTGACCGTGCCCTCGGTGCTGGCGAACTGCTTCTCCTGCTTCACGAAGAACAGGACCGAATTCACGAAGCGGACGTTCTGCACCTGCATCGCCTCGGCGTTGGCGGAGAGGAGCAGGTCCACCTTCTGTTCGAGCGGCACCTCGAAGGGATCGGTCGTGTAGGCCGACTTCCAGGTGCCGTTGGGATACGGCTGCACGGGCGCCAGCTCCACCGAGCGGTCGCGGGCCACGCGATTGGCCTTGGCGATGGCCACCGCCTCCCGCGCCGCGGACGTCACGGCCTCGCGGGTCAGGTCGCGGGTGGCCGCAAAGCCCCAGCAGCCGTCCACGAGGGCGCGGACGCCACAGCCCAGCGTGTCCGTGTCCACCACATTCACGATCTGCTGCTCGCGCGTGACGATGAAGTTCTGCCGGATGCGTGCGATGCGGGCATCGGCGTAGCTCGCGCCGGCCATCTTCGCGGCATTGATCGCATCGAGGAGGAGTTCCTTCGATGCGCCGCCCTGAAAGCGGTCCAGGTCGTCGAGGGCCGGGGCGGCGCCCGCGCGTCGTGGCGTGCTCGCGAGGGCGATCGCGGCGGCCGCGGCTCCGGTGGTCCGGAGGAAATCGCGGCGGTCGGTCATCTCAGATGGCGTCACTCGTGGACGTGAACGTGAAGTCCCGCACCTTGAGCGGCGGGACGGCGATGGCCTGGCCCGGCCCGCCGGCCTCCGAGGCGCTGACGCGCTCGGGGCGGCCCATCGCCAGGACATTGTTGAGCATGAAGATCGGCGACTCGTTGTATCGCAGGTTCTTCACCGGACGCGTAATGCGCCCGTTCTCGATCAGGAAGGTGCCGTCGCGGGTGAGCCCCGTGTACAGGATGGTGCGCGGGTCCACCGGCCGGATGTACCAGAAGCGCGTGACCAACAGCCCGCGCTCCGTACTGCGGATCATCTCCTCGACGGAGGTGTCGCCGCCGGACATGGCCAGCGTACCCGCCGTGGAGCTGGGCGTCCTGCCGCTGCGCTGCGCCCAGTAGCGGTCGTAGGCGAGGTTCGTGGCGACGCCATTCTCGATCCAGGTGGTCTTGGTGTTCGGCGTCCCATCGACGCCGGCCGTGTTGGCCGGCACGCGCGGGTCGAAGGGATCGGACACGAGGGTCACGCGTTCATCCACGACCTTGTCGCCCAGCTTGTTTCCACCGCCGGCCTTGGCGAAGAACGACCGGCCCTCGTCGGCGGCGCGGGCGTTGAGCGCCCCACCGATCAGCTGCACGAGGTTGGCCACGGCCGTGGGCTCGAGCACCACGGTGTAGCGCCCCGGCTCGATGGCCGCGGGGTTCACGCTGCGCCGCGCCTTCTCGATGGCCCGTTCGGCCAGCGCGCGCGGGTCGATGCGCGAGAAGTCGTTGTCCGACGCGCCCGCCCAGCCCGAGCCGGTGCCGTCGGGCGTGCGCACGGTCGTGGTGAAGGCCACGCCGGTGCTGCGCTGGTACGCGAAGAGCCCCTTGCTGTTGGCGATGCAGAAGGCCTGTGCCTGCGCCTCGAGGTAGCCGGTGGATATGAGGCCGGCGCGGCGCGCAGGCTCCGTGATGGCCCGCACCGCCTCGGCGCGTGCCTCCGGTTCCAGCGAGGCCGTGCCGTCCACCCAGACGATCGGCTCCTGATAGGTCTGCGGGCCGAGCTCCGGCAGCAGCTCCGGGTCCTCGGGCGCCAGCCGCGCGATGCGCTCGCTGTTCTCGACCGCGGCCTTGAGCGAGGCCTCGTCGAGCCGGTTGGTGGTGACGTTCGCGACGCGCCGGCCGAACACGGAGCGGATGGTAACGGCGTTGTTGTAGTTGTCGCCGGCGGTGGAGATCTGGTTCACGGCAAAGCGCGTGTTGGCGCGCACGCCGCTGGAGATCGTCACGCGGCACTCGTCGGCCGAGGAGAACTCGAGCACCCGCTTGGCGATGGCCTCGCACTCGCTGCGGGAGAGGTGGCGCGCGACGGCACGCAGGGTCCGGGGGGCCATTACGCGTTCCTCCCGGTATTGATGACGTTGATCTGCCGGTGCCGCGTGGGCGGGCAGCCGTGGCTCACGGCGTTGGACTGCGAGGGCTGGCCCTTGCCGTCGCCGAAGG
>JAYQOZ010000278.1:0-1065 GCA_038145035.1 Gemmatimonadaceae bacterium
CACTGTCGTGGCCCCGATCCAATTGGTCAGGTTTGGGAGAGCAGCTGTTCCGGTGGGAGGGGCAATCCACTCCGAGCGCGCGGTGCCTCGCAAAACACCCGGGCGCCCAGTCCGCGTGGACGCTGACCGACGGCGTCAGAAAATCCTCGCACGAGGCCAGACCGAGCAGCAGCGTGGCGCCGAATCGCGCCGCGGCGTCGACCCCGCACTGCTGGTCCGCAGTCTGCGCGCACCGTCAGCCGTCCGCACCGCCCAACCGCCTCGCCGCAGAGGCCACGAGGCCGTAACTTCGGCGAATCCTCGACCCTGACCGACTCGTGATGCGTCGTCTGCCGCTCTGCCGTCTACTGCCCCTACTGCTGGCCGTCGGACCCGTGCCCGACGCGTCCGCGCTCCGTGCGCAGTCTCCCGCGGCCGCCGCCAGCGCGACCTACCCGCGGCTCGTGTCGCTCTTCGACGACTGGCGCAGGTTCGAGGCCCCACCGCGCCTCGAGGGCGCCCCCGACTACCGGCAGGCCACGAACACGCGTCGCCTGGCGGAGCTGCAGGACTATCAGGCGCGCCTGGCCGCGATCGACACCAGCGGCTGGTCGGTGCCGGAGCAGGTCGACTGGCATTTGGTGCGCGCCGAGATGAACGGCATGCAGTACCACCTCACGGTCCTGCGGCCCTTCGCGCGCGATCCCGCCTACTATGCGTCCGTCCGCGCCGACGAGAGCGACACGCCCGCCGAGGAAGGGCCGACGATTCATAATGCGGTGCGGCTGTGGCAGTATCCCGTGTGGCCACGCACGGTGCTCGACCGCCCCCGCGCGCTCACCGTGGAGGAGGCCGCGCGGCTCGCCGCCGAACTGCGCACGGTGCCCCCGTTGTTGCGTCAGGCGCGGGCCAATCTCGCCGGCTCCACGGCGCACGATCTCTGGGTCGGTGGCGTGCGGGCGTTCGAGGAGCAGCTCGAGGTGCTGGCACAGCTGCGGGAGCGGGTCGCCGGCAGCCCGGCCGAGCTCCTCCACCAGCTTGGCGGTGTTGGCTGCCGCCTCGGCGTCGCGATCGACGATGGCGAGC
>JAYQOZ010000278.1:1075-3612 GCA_038145035.1 Gemmatimonadaceae bacterium
CGGGAGCGGGGCGCCGGCAGCCCGGCCGAGCTCCTCCGCGCCATCGTTGCCGCCGAAGCCGCCACGCGCGACTTCGCGCAGTGGCTGCGCGACGAGGCGCCCAGGCACAGCGGACCGTCCGGCATCGGCAAGGCGCAGTACACCTGGTACCTGCGCAACGTCCTGCTGCTGCCCCTGTCCTGGGAGGATGAGGTCACCATCACGCGTCGCGAGCTGATGCGTGCGCACGCCACGCTGGCCCTCGAGGAGACGCGCAACGCCGGCCTTCCGCCGATGCCGGTGGCGAACACGCCCGAGGACTTCGCGGCGCTGCAGGAGCGCGCGATCGCCCGGATGATGCGCTTTCTTGACGACCGACAGTTTACGACCGTCGAGCCCTGGTTCGAGCGGGCCCTGCGCGAGCGGATGCCGCCGTTCTCGCCGGAGTCCACGCGCAACTTCTTCGCGCAGGGCAATCATCGCGACCCGTTGCCGCTCTGGAGCCATCTCTGGCACTGGTGGGACAACATGCGCATCCGCGTGGCGCCGCACCCGAGCCCGATCCGCCGCGCCCCGCTGCTCTACAATGTCTGGATGAGCCGGGCCGAGGGGATGGCCACGGTGATGGAGGAGTGGATGATGCACGCGGGCCTCTATGACGACAGTCCGCGCTCGCGCGAGATCGTCTGGATCATGCTCGCCGCGCGTGCCGCCCGCGGGCTCGGCAACCTGTACGCGCACGGCAACGACTACACGATGGCCGAGGCGGCCGACTTCCACGTGGCGTGGACGCCGCGCGGGTGGATGCGCCGGGATCCGCTGCTGGGCTTCGAGCAGCACCTGTATCTGCGCCAACCCGGCTACGGCGCCGCGTACGTGACCGGCGGTCGGCTGATGGAGGATGCGATGGCCCAGCGGGCACGCCAGCTCGGGCCCGCGTTTTCGATGAAGCGCTTCTTCGACGGAGTGAGCGGGGCGGGGATGATCCCTGCCTCGATGATCTACTGGGAACTCACCGGCGACGATCGGATGGTCCGCGACCTCGCCCGCACGACACCGCTTCCGCCCCGTCCCTGACCACGCCATGACTCCGAACACCGTCTCCCGGGTGCTCGCCGCCCTCGCCACCTGCGCAGCGCTCGCTGCCGCCCCGCTCGCGGCCCAGACACCCGCCGCGGCGCTCACGGAAGGTCTTCGCGTCCGCAGCATCGGACCGGCCGCGATGTCGGGCCGCATCGTGGATCTCGCCGTGATGGAGTCCGCCCCGCACGTGTTCTACGCGGCGTCGTCCACCGGCGGCCTCTACAAGACCACCAACAACGGCACGAGCTTCACCGCGCTGTTTGGCGACGCGGGGACGCACTCCATCGGCGCCATCGCCCTGCACCAGCGGGACACGAGCGTCGTCTGGGTGGGCACCGGTGAGCGGGCCAGTCGCCAGAGCTCCTCCTGGGGCGACGGCGTGTATCTCTCGCGCGATGGCGGCAGCACCTTCCGCCACGTCGGGCTCCGCAACTCGGCGCACATCGGCCGCATCGTGCTGCATCCCGGGAACACCGACATTGCCTACGTCGCCGCGATGGGGCAGCTCTGGGGGCCGAACGAGGAGCGCGGCCTCTACGTGACCCGCGATGGCGGCGCCACCTGGACCCGCACGCTGCACGTCGATGCCAATACCGGCGTCGTGGACGTGGCGATGGATCCGTCCGACCCGAACATCCTGTATGCGGCGAGCTACCAGCGCCGGCGCACGGCCTTCGGCTTCAATGGCGGCGGGCCGGGCAGCGCGCTCTGGAAGTCCACCGACGGCGGCACGACCTGGCGCAAGCTGACGCGCGGGCTGCCGGAAGGAGACTACGGCCGCATCGGCATCGGAATCTTCCGCGGCGATCCGCGCATCGTCTACGTGAGTGTCGAGCAGGGACTCCGCTACACGGCCTCCACCGCCTACGAGGAGCCGCAGGCCGGGCTGTACCGCTCCGACGACCGTGGCGAGTCCTTCGTGCACCAGAGCACCTGGAATCCGCGCCCGATGTACGCGAGCCAGGTCATCGTGGATCCGGTGGATGCCTGCCGCATCTACATGGTGAACTTCTTCTCCACGTCCACCGACTGCGGCAAGACCTCGCGTCCGCTGCGCCAGTCGTTGCACGGGGACGACCGCTATCTCTGGATCAACCCCACCAACCCGAGTCACCTGATCAAGGCCGACGACGGCGGCATCGGCATCAGCTACGACCGGGCGGAGACCTGGCAGTTCATCTCCGACCTGCCCGTGAGCCAGTGGTATCGCGTGTCCGTGGACATGCGGAAGCCGTACCGCATCTACGGGGGCCTGCAGGACAACGGCTCCTGGGCGGGCCCGTCGATGAGCTACCGTGGCGAGGGCATCACCAACGACGACTGGGTGAAGTGGGGCGGGGGAGACGGCTTCTTCAACGTCGTGGACACCACCGACAACGTCACCCTGTACACGGCATCGCAGTTCCTCGGGCTCTCGCGGGTGAACCTCGAGACGGGCGAGGAACGCCGCATCCGACCCGGCGATCCCACGGGCG
>JAYQOZ010000279.1:0-3194 GCA_038145035.1 Gemmatimonadaceae bacterium
GCGATCCTTCGAGCCGAGGCCGTAGGCCAGCGAGGCGGCCGTCGGCTCGTTGATGATGCGGATCACGTCCAGTCCCGCGCGCCGGCCGGCATCGCGGGTCGCTGTGCGCTGCGCGTCGTTGAAATAGGCGGGCACGGTGATGACGGCCCGGTCGACCTCGAAGTCGAACTCGCCCGCCTCGCGGAAATGCTCCTCGGCGCGGTGCTTCAGCTCCCGGAGGATGAAGGCCGAGATCTCGGGAGGCGTCAGGGCGCGCCCACCCAGCTGGATGCGAAGGGCATCCCCGTCGCCGGGCGCGAACGCGAACGGCAGGTGCCGCTCCTCGTCCCTCACATCGCTGAGACCGCGGCCCATGAAGCGCTTCACCGAGTACACGGTGCGGGCCGGCGCGGTGAGGAGGCGGCGCTGCGCCTCGCGCCCGACGAAGAACGTGTCGTCGCCCTCCACGGACACGACGGACGGCACCAGCGCATCGCCCGAGGCGTCGCGGATCACCACCGGGCCGCCCTCGCCGACGTAGGCGACCAGGCTGTTGGTGGTCCCGAGATCGATGCCAACGACCCTACCCATACTGGTTCACGCCGGCCCCAGGCTGGCAGCCTCACGCTCGATCGTCGCCAGCAGATTCTTGAGGTAGTTCCGCTCGAGCAGGCACTCGCGCAATGCCTCGAGCGTGGCGCGGTCGTGGTCCGCGTCCCATCGGGTGGCGAGCGCCTCGACGCGCCGTTCGTGCCCGCGGTCCCGCTCGACAATCGGCCCGCGCGCCGCGTCGAGGCGGGCGGACAGCTGCTCCCGTGGCGCGCCGCCCTCGCGCGCCTCGCGAATCCCCTCCAGCTCCTCGTTGAGCGCGAACACATCCTCCAGCAGCGCCGGGGGCACCGCCACCTTGGCGGCCGCTGTCGCCTCCGCCTTCAGCGGAGACAGGCCCTCAAGGCCCAGCAGGTACTCCGCCCGGGCCGCCGGATCCTTGAGGACGCGGTAGGCGTCGTTCAGGTACGAGGACCGTTCCAGGCTGGCCAGCTTCGAGCCCGCGGGACCGTTGTGGAAGAAGTCCGGATGGAACTGCCGGGACAGGTCGCGGTAGCGCCGCTCGAGGTCCACCGGGTCGATCGTCAGCCTGCGGGGAAGACCGAAGAACAGGAAGTAGTCCCCGTGCCGCGAGATCTGCAGGATGTTGGTGCACTGCGGGCAGAAGTGCTCGCGCAGAGGGGCCCCGGCGCCACAGCTGTGGCACTCGATCATCGTGGGGGTCCGGGTGGGTTCTGCGCTCATGGAATCGGAACGGTGCAGGATCGGGCGCGGATAGCCGCGCCCCGTGAGGTCAGGCGCCGAAGGAACTGCCGCAGCCGCAGGTCTGCTTCGCGTTGGGGTTGCTGAACACGAAGCCCTTGCCGAGCAGCGCGGTGTCGTAGTCCAGCACGGTGCCCTTCAGGAACAGCAGGCTCTTCTTGTCCACGTAGATCTTCGCGCCGTCGACACCCTCGAACACCTCGACGCCGAGCCGTTGCTCCTTCTCCCAGGCGAACGTGTAGCTGAGGCCGGAGCAGCCGCCCCCCTTCACGCCCACGCGGAGCCCGCCCTCGTCGATGCCCTGCTTGGCCATCAGCGACCGGATCTTCCGGGCCGCGACGTCGGTGATCTGGATGGCGTCCATGACGGCTCAGGCCTGCGGCTGCGCCCCGGCCAGCGCGGCCTCGCCCTTCTCCTTCGCCTGCTTCGCCCGGTAGTCGGCGATGGCGGCCTTGATGGCATCCTCGGCCAGCACCGAGCAGTGGATCTTCACCGGCGGGAGCGCCAGCTCCTCGACGATGTCGGTGTTCTTGATGGCCAGGGCCTCGTCCACCGTCTTGCCCTTCAGCCACTCGGTCGCGAGGCTGGAGCTGGCGATGGCCGAACCGCACCCGAACGTCTTGAACTTGGCATCGTCGATCACGCCCGTCGCGGGGTTCACCTTGACCTGCAGCTTCATCACGTCGCCGCACTCAGGGGCCCCGACCAGCCCGGTGCCGACGTGCTCGTCGTCCTTGGGCAGCGATCCCACGTTGCGGGGGTTCTCGTAGTGGTCTACGACCTTGTCGGAATACGCCATCGTCAGTCTCCTGCGCGCTTTCGCGTCGCCGCTAGTGGGTCACCCACTGCATCTTGGACAGGTCCACGCCTTCCTTCACCATCTCGTAGAGCGGTGACATCTCCCGCAGGCGCCGCACCACGCTCGTCAGCTTCTGGACGACATAGTCGATTTCCTCGTCCGTCGTCCACCGGCCCAGGCCGAATCGGATGGACGAGTGCGCCAGGTCGTCGCCGGCGCCCAGGGCCTTCAGCACGTAGGACGGTTCGAGGCTGGCCGATGTGCAGGCCGAGCCGGACGACACCGCCACGTCGTTGATGCCCATCAGCAGCGACTCCCCCTCGACATACGCGAAGCTGATGTTCAGGTTGTGCGGCAGCCGGTGCTCCATCGAGCCGTTGATGAAGATCTCGTCGAGGTTCGCGTGCAGTTCCGCATTGAGGCGGTCCCGCATGGCGCTGAGCCGCGCGCTCTCGGCCGGCATCTCCGCCTTCGCCAGCTCGGCGGCCTTCCCCAGCCCGGCGATACCGGGCACGTTCAGCGTGCCCGACCGCATGCCGCGCTCGTGGCCGCCCCCGTTGGTCTGCTCGGCGAGCAGCACGCGCGGATTGCGGCGCCGGACATACAGCGCGCCCACGCCCTTGGGCCCGTACATCTTGTGCGCCGAGAGCGAAACCAGATCGACCTTCAGGGCGTTGACATCGAAGGGCACCTTCCCCGCGGCCTGCACGGCGTCGGTATGGAAGAGCACGCCCTTCTCCTTGGCCAGGGCGCCGATCTCGGCGACGGGCTGGATGACGCCGATCTCGTTGTTGGCCGCCATGATCGAGATGAGGATCGTCTTGTCCGTCATCGCGTCCCTGAGCTCGTCCAGGCTGATCCGGCCGTCCTTCTGCACGGGCAGGTAGGTGACGCGGTAGCCCTGCTTCTCGAGCTTCTTGCAGGTGTCAATCACCGCCTTGTGCTCGGTGACGCAGGTGATGATGTGGTTGCCCTTCTCGCGGTACATCTCGGCAACGCCCTTGATCGCGAGGTTGTTGGACTCGGTGGCGCCGCTCGTGAAGATGATCTCCTTGGCGGTGGCCCCGAGGAGGTCCGCGACCTGCTTCCGCGCAGTCTCCACGGC
>JAYQOZ010000279.1:3204-3606 GCA_038145035.1 Gemmatimonadaceae bacterium
CGGCCGCCCAGCCGAAGGCGTGATTGCGGCTCGCCGCGTTGCCGAAGATCTCGGTGAAGTACGGCAGCATCGTCTCCAGGACGCGCGGGTCCACGGGCGTCGTGGCGTGGTAGTCGAGGTAGATCGGCAGCTTCATGCGTGTGTTCTCAAGAGGGCCGCGGGCACGGGGGCCTGGGCGGAAGTCAGCGGCTGGTCCCCATCGGCGGCCATTTCCGCCAGGGAGACCGTGCTGAGGGCCGAAACGATGCGTTCCTTGATCCGCCAGAGCGGGTCGCGGACGTTGCACTTCCCGAACTGTTCGCAGGTGTTGTGCTCGGTCGAGCAGGCGGTCACCGTGAACGGCCCGTCGATGGCCTGGATGATGTCCCCCACCGAGATCGTCAGGGACGGCCGGCCCAGCAC
>JAYQOZ010000280.1:0-1923 GCA_038145035.1 Gemmatimonadaceae bacterium
GTGAAGGCCTACACGACGCGCGTGGGCAGCGGGCCGATGCCGACGGAGCTGACCGACGCGATGGGCGAGGAGCTCCGGAAGGTCGGCAACGAGTTCGGCGCTACCACCGGCCGTCCGCGCCGCTGCGGCTGGTTCGACGCGGTGGTCGTGCGCTACGCCGTGCGCGTGAACGGCCTCACCGGGCTGGCCATCACCAAGCTCGACGTGCTCGACCACCTCGACCGCGTGGCGCTCTGCACCGGCTACCGGATTGACGGCGAGGTCGTGAGCGAGTTCCCCGGTGACATCGCGGAACTTGAGGGGATTGAGCCCGTCTACGAATGGTTCGAGGGCTGGAAGACGCCGACCAACGGGGCGCGCAAGCTCTCGGAGCTGCCGAAGCAGGCGCGCGTGTACCTCGACCGCATCGTGGAGCTGGTGGAGTGCCCGGCGCAGTACGTGAGCGTGGGCACGCGCCGGGACCAGATCATCGGCCTGTGAGCGCGGCCGGCCCCGACCGCACGGTGCTGCGCGCCGTGGAGGACGCCGGCCCGCTGCCGGTGGCCGTGGTCGGGGCCGGGCCCTGCGGCCTCGCGGCCGCCGCGGCGCTGGAACGTGCCGGTATCCCGGCCGTGGTGTTCGACCGCGACTGCGTGGTCAGCTCCATCGCGTCGTATCCGTCGTACGTCACGTTCTTCTCCACCGCCGAGAAGATTGCCATCGCCGACGTGCCGTTCCCGCTGGCCGGAGAGAAGCCCACGCGCCGCGATGCGCTGGCCTACTACCGCGGGGTGGTGAAGCACCTCGGGCTGAACGTGCGGCAGTACGAGCCTGTGGTGCATGTGCGTGCCGAGGGCGATGGCTTCCTGCTGCATTCCAAGCCCCGTGGCAGCGAGGTGGTGTCAACGCGTGCCCGCGCCGTGGTCATCGCCACCGGCTATTTCGGCACCCCGAACCTGCTCAAGGTGCCCGGCGAGGACCTGCCGCACGTCACCCACCTCTACCGCGAGGGCCACGAGGCCTTCCAGCGCGAGGCCATCGTGGTCGGCGGCGGCAACTCGGCGGCCGAGGCGGCGCTGGACCTGTACCGTCATGGCGCCCGCGTGACGCTGGTGCACTTCGGGCCCACCTTCGACAAGAATATCAAGCCCTGGGTGCTCCCGGACCTCGAGAACCGGATGAAGGACGGCAGTATCGCGGTGCGCTGGAACACGCGCGTGACGGCGATCGAGCCGGGTCGCGTGCACGTCGAAGGGCCGGAGGGGGAGGGCATCCTGCCGGGCCAGCACGTCTACCTGATGACCGGGTTCACGCCGGACTCCGAGCTGCTCAAGGACGTCGGCGTGAAGCTCGACGGCAAGACCGGGGTCCCGAGCCACGATCCCGCGACGATGGAGACGAACGTGCCGGGCGTGTTCATTGCCGGGGTGCTGGCGAGTGGCTATGACGCCAACAAGGTGTTCATCGAGAATGGGCGGGGGCACGGGGCGCTGATTGCGCCGGCGCAGACAGCACGCGCCTAGGGCGCGAGAGAGCTGCGACTGGCGTCGAGCCTAGTGCCACCTAGGTCGAGCGAGTCTCCGAGAACCGGCGGTCCGAACACCTTGGTTTCGGTAAATGCAGGTTGAACTGAATGCATTACGATAAATCCCTCGAACATAGGGATTTGCTAACTGTCCGCGGCGGCTTTGACGGCTCCGTGACGCTGAGGCGTTTGAATGCGCCTCCATGATGCGCGGACAGAACCGAGGTCTAATCGCCGTAGCCTTTCCCGTCCTAGGGGTGATGGGTTCTGGCTGCGTCACGGCGCCCGAGCCTCCGGCCGCACTGGCTGTCGAGTTGACCGCTCCGGCCCAGGTCAGGTCCATCCGGCTTCAGATCACCGGGCAGGGGATCCGCGACTCGATCGTCGCGCTGCTCAGCGTCGGTCCCGCCGTTGTCGCG
>JAYQOZ010000280.1:1933-3598 GCA_038145035.1 Gemmatimonadaceae bacterium
CGGCTTCCGATCCCCGGGCAGGGGAGCCGCGACTCGATCGGCGCGCTGCTCAGGGGCGGGCCCGACTTTGTCGCGCGGTACACCATTGAGGTCCCTGCGGGGGCCGAGCGCCGCATCGCGGTGCTAGCGGCAGACGCCCAGGGGGTGTCGACGCACACGGCTGACGTGACTCTGCGCCTGCGTCCCGGCCGAAAGAATCCGCCGCTTCGCGTGGCACTCACGGCGGCGACCGAGCGCACGGTGGTGGTCAGCCGAGGCAGCCGAGGATGGGAAGTCCTGGTGGGGGTGACGGTGACCCCGGTGCCGGCCGGGATGCGGATGGTCAATCCAAGTGAGAGGAAGCGATGAGGCATCGGGTGCGTGTGTACGGGGTCCTCGGGGCGCTGGTAGTCGACGTCACAGGGCCGGGCATCGATCCCGCGCTGCTGTTCAACGCGGCGGTCGGGGCGGACGCGAGCATCGGTGTCGGTACTCACCTCCAGCCCAACGGCGATCCGGGGCAGTAATTGTTCGAAGCCAAGGTGGCGCGAGTTTCCCTCTATTCCGGAGTGCTTTCGGGTCAGGAGGTGCTCGCTGAATTCAATGCTATGAAGAGCCGCTTCGGCTCCTGAGTGATGGAGTGCGATCCCCGTTGCTCGCTCTCAGAGGCCCGGCCTATGACCGCGCTGCTGGTCCGGGCCGCGGTCTGCGAAAAGGAGACTCGCCGACGCCGTCGGCGCGCGCCTGACTTGGCGCGCCAGAGACGCGCGAGATCTTCTACCTAAAGATTCACCGGATGCTCTGCCTAAGCGGTCCGTGGGCGCGCGATTAGATTTCCGGCTAACCCCGGCCCTCTGTCGCCTATTCCGCCCGTTATGCGCCCCGACGTCCTCGAAACCCTCGTCAGCCTCGCCAAGCGCCGCGGCTTCATCTTCCAGTCCTCCGAGATCTACGGCGGCACCGGATCCGTCTGGGACTACGGCCCGCTCGGCGTCGAGCTCAAGAACAACGTCAAGCAGCGCTGGTGGAACGCGATGGTCCGCGAGCGCGATGACGTTGAAGGCCTCGACGCCGCGATCCTGATGCATCCGAAGGTCTGGGAGGCCTCCGGCCACGTGGCCGGCTTCTCCGACCCGCTGGTGGACTGCAAGGCCTGCAAGGCGCGTTTCCGCGCCGACAAGCTGGCCGACGCCCAGTGCCCCCGGAAGCCGAGCAAGAAGCCGGGCGAGCACACGGACTGCCAGCTCACCGAGCCGCGGCAGTTCAACCTGATGTTCAAGACCTTCATGGGCCCCGTCGAGGACTCGGCGGCCGTGGTCTACCTGCGCCCCGAGCCGGCCCAGGGCATCTTCGTGAACTTCCTGAACGTCCAGCAGGCCACGCGCCAGAAGGTGCCCTTCGGCATCGCGCAGATCGGCAAGGCGTTCCGCAACGAGATCACGCCGGGGAACTTCACGTTCCGTACCCGCGAGTTCGAGCAGATGGAGATGCAGTTCTTCGTTGAGCCGGGCACGGACATGGAGTGGTTCGAGAAGTGGAAGCAGGCGCGCCTCGACTGGCACCTCGGCCTCGGGCTCGAGCGCGACCGCCTCGAGTTCCACCAGCACACGGACAAGGAGCTCGCGCACTACGCCCGCGCGGCCTTTGACATCAACTTCGACTTCGGCGGCTCGCTGGGCTTTCAGG
>JAYQOZ010000281.1:0-1246 GCA_038145035.1 Gemmatimonadaceae bacterium
CCGCAGCGGCGGCCGCCAGCCCATCCAGCTGCTGCAGCGCGAGCCCGCCCAGCAGGGCTGGCGGATGTCGCGGTGCCAGGCCGGCCCCGCGAAGGATTGCGACCGCCAGGGCGGAGGCCGCCGTCAGTCGCCGCTGACGCCAGGCCGCGGCGCGTTCGCGCACGCCAGACTCAAGGGCGAGCGCCGCCAACAGGACGCAGCGACGCTGGGCGTCGCGGTCCCGTGGCAGGGCGCGCCAGGCCTCCAGTGCATCCGGCGCCGTGGCCGCCGCCGCAATCCGGACGGCGTCGCCGTCCGCCAGGGTCTCGCCGAGGGCGGTGAGCACGCGATCCTTGTCGCCGAAGTGATAGAGCACCAGCGGCTTGCTCACGCCCGCCGCGGTCGCGATGCCCTGCAGGCTCAGCGCCCCCACCCCTTCGGCCGCACCCAATGCCGCGGCGCCCTGAAGGATCTTGGTCCGCGCGTCAGCGCGTGACATGGTCACCGGGCTCCGGACAGGTCACCGCGTACCGCCTGGCCCGCAGGCGCTCGGCCAGCGCGTCCTGCGCCGTGGTTTCGCCGTGGACCAGAAACACGTCCTGCAGCGCCGGCGAGCTCGCGCGGGCCGCGTCGAGCCACTCCGTGAGTTCACCGCGGTCGGCGTGGGCGCTGTACCCGTTCAGCACCTCCACCTGCGCGCGCAGCGGGACCATCTCGCCAAAGACCTTGAGCTGCGCCTGTCGCTCGACGATCCGCCGCCCCAGCGTGTGCTCCGCCTGGAATCCGACGATCATCACGGCGGAACGCGGGTCCGGCGCGCTGTGCGCGAGGTGGTGCAGGATGCGGCCCGACTCGCACATGCCGGAGGCCGCAATCACGATCATCGGGCCGCCGCGGTGCATCATCGCCTTGGAATCCTCCACGGCCGGGGTGAACTGCACCATCGGAAAGTCGAAGAGCGCGCCCCCGTTGCCGTTCACGTGGCGGACCAGCGACTCCGACTCGTCGAAGTCCTGTGTGTTCTCGCGAAAGACATTCGTGGCCTCATTCGCCAGCGGGCTGTCGATCACGATCGGGATGCGCGGAATCCGCCCCGCGTCGGCAAGTGCGTGCAGGTCGTAGAGCAGTTCCTGCGTGCGGCCCACCGCAAAGGCCGGAATCAGGATCCGGCCGCCGCGCGCGGCGGTCTCCGACACCACCCGCGCCACGTCGTCGCGGGCGCCCGCGCCGCAGCGGTGGGCGCGGGCGCCCGAGGTGGGTTACAATA
>JAYQOZ010000281.1:1256-3582 GCA_038145035.1 Gemmatimonadaceae bacterium
CGCCGGCGACGCTGCGGTGGTCGCGGTCGCCGTAGGTGGATTCCATGATCATCCAATCGAGTCGCTCCAGCGGCTCGGGATCCCGGATGATCGGCAGTCCGACGCGGCCCACGTCGCCGCTGAAGCCAAGGCGGCGCGCCCGGCCGCCCTCCTCCCACTCGAGCTCCAGGGATGCGGACCCCAGGATGTGCCCGGCGTCTACATAGCGTCCCGTCACCCCAGGTACGACCTCGAAGCGGTCGTGGTAGCGGTGCGGCTGCATCCGGGTCAGCGTCGTGGAGACGTCGCGCAGGCCATAGAGCGGTTCGATCCGCTCCTTGCGGTGCCGGGCCAGGAAGTCCGCGTCTCGCTCCTGGATGTGCGCCGAGTCCGCCAGCATCACCTCGCAGAGGTCGCGCGTGGCCACCGTGGTGTGGATGACGCCGGCGTAGCCTTCCTTGATGAGGTACGGGAGGCGCCCCGAGTGGTCGATGTGCGCGTGCGAGAGCACTACCGCGTCGAGGCGGTCCACCGCGCAGGGCAGCCTGTGGTTCTTGCGCGTGGACTCGGCGCGGCGCCCCTGGAACAGGCCGCAGTCGAGCAGGATGCTCCGCCCGTGGACGTGCAGGAGGTGCGCCGAGCCGGTGACCTCGCGTGCCGCGCCGACAAACTGGAGTCGCACCTAGCCCTCGGCGTCGGCGTCGCGGGCGAAGACCAGCGTCAGCCGCTGGCCGTCCTGGGTCATCATCGTCGGCGTCCAGCCGCCACGGCTGCGCTCGTTCAGCAGGTCGGTGAGCGCATCCTCGTCCTCGCGCCGGTGGCGCGTCAGCCGCAGGATCACCGCCTGATATTCTTTCATGGCGCCGAAGTTACTACCTTGTCGCCCATGCCGACCACCCCCGCACCCCCCGGCCTCACCGTCGTCTCGCATCCCCTCGTGCAGCACAAGCTGGCACTGCTGCGCGACCAGGCGACGCCCAAGAAGATCTTCAAGGAACTGGTGGACGAGATTGCGATGCTGATGGCCTATGAGGCCACCGCCGACCTCGCACTTGCCCCGGTCTCCGTGGACACGCCGCTGGAATCCATGACCGGCCACAGGGTGGCAGGCAAGAAGCTCACGCTGGTGCCCATCCTGCGCGCGGGCCTCGGCATGGTCGAGGGTATCCTCAAGCTGGTGCCGAGCGCACGCGTCGGACACATCGGCCTCTACCGCGACCACGACACGCTCGAGCCGGTGGACTACTACTTCAAGGTCCCGGGTGACGCCACCGAGCGTGATTTCTTCCTCCTCGATCCGATGCTCGCCACCGGCGGCAGCGCGGCGAGCGCCGTCGCCTCGCTCAAGCGCGCCGGTGCAACGCGCATCAAGTTCCTCTGCCTCGTCGCCGCGCCCGAAGGCGTCGCGCGCCTCCACGCCGCACATCCGGATGTCCCGATCTTCACCGCCGCGCTCGATCGCGAGTTGAATCCGAAGCGGCTACATCCTGCCCGGCCTCGGCGACGCCGGCGATCGACTGTTCGGGACTCGCTAGCAGTCAAAGGACCGGGAACGCTGGACGACGGCACCGCTGCGATGGTGCGGGATGCCTCCTCCGTCCGTCGTCCTCCGCCGTGTTTGCCCAGACACACGTCCTCTTGTCCGGAATCACGACTCTCCTTATCGTTCCGCCGGGTCTGGTCCCACCCGCGTTTCGACCGCCACTGCCTCGCACCCGCCGAATGCTCATCAACCTGCTGCCGGATTTCTTTGCCGTACTGCAAAGCGTTGATCCCGTCGCAGCATACCATCGGTACTTCGAGGCCAACCGTCCGCTACTCGCGGCGTACTGGCACAACTACGTCATCGAGCCCGTCGGTCCGCACTTCCAGGACGTCGTGCGCGAGACCGTGCGCGCCGATCGGAGCGACCTGCGCGCGATGCTCGAGCGCGCGGATGTGGTCGCGCTCGCGAAGCAGGCCGAAGCCACCTGCACCGAACTTTTCGAGATCGACTCCACCGTCGACGTCGTGCTCATGGCTGGCGTCGGCGCCGCGAACGCCGGCGAGCTCGTCGTCAACGGCCGTGCCGTCGCCTTCGTCTGCCTCGAGCACTTCACCAGCGTCGCCAATCCGCAGACACGCGGCCTCGGACTCGACCCCGAGCTCATCCCGATGTGGCTGGCGCACGAGCTGGCCCACGGCGTGCGCTATACCTCGCCGCGCAGCCGCGCCGAGATGCGCCGCACGGTCGCCGCGGGTGGGGGCTTCTACTCGTACTGGGAGACCGGGCGCGTCGCCACGCTCCGCGAGCACCTTGTGAACGAGGGGCTCGCGGTGCTGGCCTCGCGACTCGTGAGCCCGGGGC
>JAYQOZ010000282.1:0-3571 GCA_038145035.1 Gemmatimonadaceae bacterium
GCGCAGCGCCGCCGGCAGCGTGGCCGAGCTGGAGCTGGTCGAGAAGGCCGTCACCAGCGCGCCCTTGATGCGCGAGAAATATGTGGCGGGGCTGATGCCGATGATGAATTTCAGGATCAACGAGAGGTTCACGAACATGTGCAGCAGCAACGCGCTCATCACCACGACCACGTAGCCGCCGAGCGGCTTGAGTAACGCAAAGCCGAAGCGCGAGGTCACGCCGAAGATGAGGCCCGCCACGCCATATGGCGCGATCTTCATCGCCATTCCGACGATGACGATCACGACCTCATAAAGCGACTCGAGAAAGCGCAGCATCGGCGCTGCCGTCTCGGGCTTGAGCTGGGTGAGCGCCGCGCCGAAGATGAGCCCGAAGAAGATCACGCCGAGCATGTCCGTGTCGGCGGCGGACTTCACGGGATTCCGCGTCACGATGTTCACGAAGGTGTTCACGCCGAAGCCGCCGCTGGCCTGCTGCTCCACCTTGCTGGAGGCATCGTCCGCGTACACGCGCATCAGGTCGGCCTTCACCTCCTCCGGGATCGAGGAGCCCGGGTCCACGGCGGTGACCATGATCAGGCCGAAGATCGCCGCGATGGCCGTGGTGCCGAAGAAGTAGCCGATGGCCTTGCCGCCCACCTTCCCGACCTTCCTGAGGTCGCCAAGCCCCGCCACGCCGAGGGAGATGGACGAGAACACCAGCGGCATCACGATCATGAACAGCATCCGCAGGAAGATCTGGCCCATCGGCCCCGCGAGGTACGTGTTCACCCACACGACGCGCGAGTCGCTGCCGCCGAGGGTGAGGTTCGCCGCGACGCCTGCCACCGCGCCCACGACGAGGGCGAGCAGGATCTTGGTGTGGAGCTTCATGCCCTTGCCGTCATGACCGATCGATTCCGACATCGCGTCCTCAGTTGGGCGGCGCGGCACCGCCGCGGCGCTGGGTCAGGAGATACACGGGCACGCCGAGCAGCACGACGACGAGTCCCGAGAGGGCCTGCGCGCGGGTCTTGTCCGCAACCAGTAGGATGGCCGCGACGGCGGCGGCCGAGACGATATAGAGTCCGGGCAGCACCGGGTAGCCGATGGCGCGGTACGGCCGCGGTTCATCCGGCCGCTTCACCCGCAGCACGAACAGGCCCGCGGTGGTGAGCGCGTAGAAGATCAGCGCCGCGAAGATCACATAGTCCAGCAGCTGGCCGTAGGTGCCGGTCAGGCAGAGGATGCTGGTCCAGACGGCCTGCGCCAGCAGCGCCCAGGCCGGCACACCGGCCGCGCTGAGATTCGCCGCCTGTCGGAAGAAGAGTCCGTCCTTGGCCATCGCCCAGTACACGCGGGCGCCGGCGAGGATGAGGCCGTTGTTGCAGCCAAAGGTTGAGATCAGGATGGCGACCGCCATCAGCGTTCCGCCGCTGTTGCCGAAGATGCCCTCGGCCACGGCCGTGCCCACGCGGTCCTGCGGGGCGCCCTGGATGCCCTCGAAGGGCAGCACGCTGAGATACGAGACGTTCGCCAGCACGTAGAGCAGCGTCACCAGTCCCGTGCCGAGCAGGAGCGAGCGCGGCAGGTTCCTCTCGGCATTCTGTACCTCCGAGGCTGCCGAGGTCACGCCGTGCCACGAGTCACTGGAGAAGAGCGAACCCACCAGCGCGGCCCCGAAGGCCAGGGCGAAGCCGCTGGAGAGTGCGCTGCCGCCCGGGGTGCTGCCGAAGAAGTTGCTGCCGAAGTTGGCCGCGATGGCCTCGGCGTTCCGCCCGATGGTGAGGCCGAGGGCGACGAGCGCGAGCAGGGCGCCGGTCTTCACCACGGTCAGCGTGGTCTGCACCAACTTGCCTTCGCGCACGCCGCGCAGGTTGATCCAGGTCAGCACCCAGATCGAAATCAGGGCGACGAGCCGCTGCGGGGTGAGCCCCAGTTCGATGACCCCGCCCGCCGTCTGCACGTCGAACTGGGGGAACCAGCCGTACCGGTCCGGTGTGATCGCCGGCCAGAGCACACCGAGGAACCGCCCGAAGGCCACGCCGACGGCGGCGATCGTCCCGGTCTGGATGACCACGAAGAGCGTCCAGCCGTACAGGAAGCCCATCAGGGGCCCCATGGCTTCGCGCAGGAAGGTGTACTGGCCGCCAGCGCGCGGATACATGGCCGCGAGTTCGCCGTAGGCGAGGGCGCCGAGGAGCGTCATGGCCCCCGTCACGACCCAGGCCATGAGCAGCCAGAAGGGGGAGCCCAGCGTGCGCGCCATGTCGGCGCTGACGATGAAGATGCCGGAACCGATCATCGTGCCCGCGACGAGCATCGTCGCGTCGGTCAGGGTCATCGCCTTGATGAATCCGGGGGAGGACATCCGGGAGAAACTACGCCGCACCCCGGGGGGAAACCAGTCGCCGGGCGCGACTAGCGCGCTTCCATCGTCACCTTGGCGGTGTCCCGGACGGGGGTTCCGTCCTGCAGGGTCGCGGGGCGGAATCGCAGCTCACCCAGCATTTCGCGAACCTTGCGGTTGTAGCCGGAGTCCCGTGTGGGATTAAACGCCAGGAGTCGGGCGTTGCCGCGCTCGTCCACCTCGAAAAACGCTTCCAGCCTGTACGGCTTGACGCGCTCGGGGACCGGCAGCGGCAGGAGACTCAGGTTGATGACCTGGGGCGGGAAGATGCGCCCGCCGCCGCCTCCGGTTCCGGGACCCGCACCCCCGCCGCGACCCGTCCCGACGCCGCTGCCGATCCCCCCGCCGGATCCGGGGCCGTTGCCGGCGCTACCATCATGTCCGGTGCCGCCACCGGTGCCGGGTGCGGGGAGCGTCGGGCTGACGGCCGGCTGGGGCGACACCTCGGCCTTGGGCTGCGCGGCCTCGGGCTCCGGCTCTGGCGGGGGCGGCGGAACCGGGGCCGGTGTCGGCTGCTGGATAGGCGGCGGGACGGGCGTGCTGGCCACCGGGGCCACCTGCACGAAGCGGATCCGTTCGGGGTTGGTGGCGGGGGTTCCGCCCGTGCCACCCGATCCTCCTCCCCCGCCTCCCGCAGGTCCAGGACCACCGGCGCCCGCCTCGTCCGCCAGCGTCAGCTGGTGCGCCACCAAGGGCGGCAGGAGCAGGGCGATGAAGACCAGCAGGTGGAACAGCCCTGACACCAGCAAACCCGTGCGGCCATTCGGCGCCGGATCCGGGATTCCGTGGAGGGGCCGGAGGGGACGTTTGGGCTTGCCGGAGGGGGGTGGCAGTGACTCGGACACAGGCCTTTCGAATTCGAGAGATGGGCCCACGACCGCCGGCCGCGGGGTCACCAACAACTATACGGCGGGCGACCCGAAAAAGGTTCGCCCGCCGCAGGTCCAGCCGAGTGATGCCTTACTTCGTGTCCTTGGGCGGGATACCGATGACCTTCACCCCCGCCCCGCGGGCCACGTCCATCGCGTAGATGACATCCTGGTACTTCACGGCGGGGTCACCCTTCACGAAGATGATCTTGTCCGGCCGCGGCGAATAGATCTCGCTGAGCCGCTCCGCGAGGCGCTGGTTCTACGCGGTCCTCGCGGCGGTCGCCGCCGCCGGGGTCTTCGTGCATCCGCA
>JAYQOZ010000283.1:0-3555 GCA_038145035.1 Gemmatimonadaceae bacterium
CTCGTCCAGCATCCGGAGATACAGGTCGAAGCCCACCGCGTGCACGAACCCGGACTGCTCCGGGCCGAGCAGATTCCCCGCCCCGCGCAGCTCCATGTCCTTGAGCGCCACGCGGTACCCGGCACCGAGCTCGGTGTGGTGCTCCAGCACGCGGAGGCGGCGCTCCGCGTCCTCGTCCACGTCCACGTGGTCCGGCACCATCAGGTAGCAGTAGGCCCGGCGGTGCGAACGCCCCACACGGCCGCGCAGCTGGTAGAGCTGGGCCAGGCCGAGGCGATCCGCCCGGTCCACGAACATCGTGTTGGCGTTCGGCACGTCGATGCCGCTCTCGACGATCAGGGTCGACACGAGCACGTCGATCTCGCCCGCGACGAAGCGGCGCATGACCTCCTCGAGCTCGCGCTCCTTCATCTGGCCGTGCCCGACCCCCACCCGCGCCCGCGGCACGATGCGCTGGACGTGGTCGGCGACGGCGAGGATGGTCTCGATCCGGTTGTGCACGAAAAACACCTGGCCGCCGCGGTCCAGCTCGCGACTGATGCCCTCGTCGATCAGCGCGTCGTCCCAGGGCTCGAGGAAGGTGAGCACGGGCGAGCGGTCGCGCGGCGGCGTCTGCATCAGCGTGAGGTCGCGCAGGCCGGCCAGCGACTGGTGCAGCGTGCGCGGGATCGGCGTCGCGGTCAGCGTCAGCACGTCGGTCTCGAGGCGCAGCTGCTTCAGGCGCTCCTTGTGCTTCACGCCGAAGCGATGCTCCTCGTCCACGATGATCAACCCGAGGGCGTGGAACGTCACGTCGGCGCTGAGCAATCGGTGCGTGCCGATGACGACGTCGACCGTGCCGTCAGCCAGTTCCTGCAAGGCCTCGGCCTGCTGCCTGGCGGTCTGGAAGCGGCTCATCACGGCGATGCGCACCGGGAAGTCGGCGAAGCGGTCCCCGAAGGTGCGGGCGTGCTGCTCGGCCAGCACCGTCGTCGGCACCAGCACCGCGACCTGGCGCCCGCTCTGCACGGCCTTGAAGGCGGCGCGCACGGCGATCTCGGTCTTGCCGTAGCCCACGTCGCCCACGAGCACGCGGTCCATCGGCCGCGGGCCCTCCATATCCTTCTTCACCTGCTCGGTGGCGCTGCGCTGGTCCGGGGTGTCCTCGAAGAGGAACGAACTCTCCAGCTGTTTCTGCCATGCGCCGTCCGGGTGGTGCGCCGGACGGCTGGTGATGGTGCGGCGCGCGTACAGGTCCAGCAGCTCGGCCGTCATCTCGCGCAGCGCCGAGCGCGTGCGGTCCCGCTGGGCGGCCCAGCGCTTGCCGCCGAGCTTATGGAGCCTGGGTGGCGGCGCGTCGTCGTCGGCCTCGCCGGCGGCGCGGTAGCGCTCGATCTGGTCAAGGCGGTAGAGCGGCACATTGAGCCGGTCGCCGCCCTCGTACTCGATGACCGCGACCTCAATGGTCGCCTCGCCGTGAAAGACGGTGGTCATCCCACGGTAGATGCCGACACCGTGCTCGAGGTGCACCACGAAGTCCCCGGGCTTGAGCGCCGTGACGTGCTCCAGCGCCGCGCCCGTGGCGTAGCGCCGCGAGCGCCGGATGCGCCGCTCGCGACGGAAGATCTCATGGTCAGTGAGGACGCGGAGGCCCTCGGGCCCGCGCGGCGGCAACGTGAAACCGCCCGCGAGCACACCGATGGCCAGCGTGAGCCGCTCGCGCGTGCCCTCACCGCCACGCGCCCCCTCCAGCAGTTCCTCGAGGCGCTCCGCCTGCCCGCTGTTGTCGCAGAGGATCAAGGTGGGCGTGCCGTCGCGCACCATGGCACCGAGCTTGGCCATGTCGCGCTCCACCGGTTCCGGCGCGCGCAGCGGGAAGACCACGGCCCGCGGATCGTCCTCGCTCGCGGCGATGAGCTCCAGGCGGGGGAAGCCGCGTAGCTGGCCCTCGGCGCTGCCCGGCGCCTGGAAGAGCTCTTCACGCGGCGCGGCATCCTCGCCGCGCCGGCGCGCGAGGTCGAGGTGGTGCTGGGCCTCGCTCCAGGTGCGGTCGAGCTCGGCGCGCAGCTGGCTGCCCAGGGGGAACACCGCCAGTGACGACGGCGGGAAGAGCTCGGCGATGGTCGCGCGGGCATACTTCAGCTCCGCGTCGTCCCCTTGCACCTCCACCGGCAGGATCACTGCGCGGTCCAGCGGCGCGGTACTGCGCTGCGTGGCGACATCGAAGCCCCGCAGTTCCACCAGCTCATCGCCCCAGAACTCGAGGCGTACCGGCTCGCGCATGCCGAAGCCGTACACGTCGAGGATGCCGCCGCGCACCGAGTACTGTGCCACGTCCTCCACCAGGGGCACGCGCTCGAAACCCACCGTCTCGAGGTGGCCCATCAATTCCTCGAGGCGCCAGGAGTCACCCCGGGCCAGCTCGAGGCGCGCGTCGGCGAGCGCGCGCGGCAATCGCGTGCGCTCCTGCAGCGCCCGAGCGGTGGTCAGCAGGACGCGGACGCTGCCCTTGGCCAGCGCCTCCAGGGTCTCCACACGCTCACCCGCCACCTCGGCGTGCGGCTCCACCTCGCCGAAGCCTTCGCGCGGCGGGTACAGCGCCACCCCGTCGCTCCCGAACACCGACTGCAGGTCGGCGTGCCAACGCTCCGCCTCGGGGAGTTGGTCGGCCACCACGACGAACAGTCGGTTCGGCTCGCGCTCCGCGAGCGCCGCGACGAGCACGGCATCGGCGGAGCCGGCCAGGCCGCCGACCGCCTGCAGGCCCGAGGACGTCGGCAGGGTGGCGGTGAGACGCGTGAACGCCGACAGCGCCGAGAGGCGCTCGATCAGGACCGGGAGTGCCATCAGCTCACGGCAGACCCACCGCGACCGCGGCGGGCCATCCACGACTCGGCGACCAACAGCAGCAGCGCCAACAGCAGCAATGGCGTCGCCAGGGCGCGGCGGCCGCCGGCCGCAAACGTGGCGCGGGCGAGGCGTTCGGGCGTGGTCACGAGGTCCACGACCCGCGCCGAGAGCGAGTCAGCGCCCAGCGCCTTCAGCTGCGACTCACCGCTCTCCGGATTCACCACGAGCGCGCCCGCGCGCGCGGCCCCTCGACGCCAGAAGTACACACCGGCCGTCCACGGCGCGCGCAGCGTCGCGCCCGCGCGCAGGGGCCGTAGCGACCCGTCCGGCATCTCCAGACCGTCCACGCCGGACGGCACCGGCACGCGCGTGCCCGGCGGCACGCCCTGCACCACGCCGGCGGCCACCGAGAGCCGCTCGGCAATGACCGCGTCGAGCCACGGCACGAACGCCGCGCGGATCGGCAGGTCGGTCGCCGCGTCGTCGGCCGGCGAGGCCATCAGCACGTAACCGTCACCCGCCACTGCCCAGGGCAGTCCCGAGGCACGCGCCAGCGTGTCCACGCGCACACCGGGCCCGCCGACAAAGGTGAGCGCGTACCAGGCCCGCGCCGAGGCGCCGTCGACGCCCGCGCCGCGCAGCAAGCCGAGGACGTGCTCGGCTCGACCCGCCACGCCCGGGTCGGGTCTGCCCGGATCAGGAGTGCTTCGGCGTCGAGCGTCAGTG
>JAYQOZ010000284.1:0-3521 GCA_038145035.1 Gemmatimonadaceae bacterium
CGGGGGGGGGGGGGGGGCGTCCGGCCCCCCCCCCCCCCCCCGGGGGGGCCCCCGCCGGCCGGGGGGGGCGGCCCGCGCCGGCGCCTCGCACGTGCTGAATGGCCAGGTCCGCAATCTGACGATGGGCTACTTCTCGCTCGTGCTGACGCCCTGAGGTCCGGCCTCAGGGCGCGGGGCTCCGCCAGAGGCGATGCGAGAGCACGGTTACCGCGCCGTCGCGCACACTTACGGCCCCCACCGACTCCACGTGGCCACCCTGCACCACCTCGATGTGATGATCGCCGACCGGGAGTCGCAGTCGTGCGACGGTGATGCGATCCGGCAGGAGTTGCCAGGCCCGGAGGTCGGGCTGGTCGATCACGGCGGATGTCAGCGAGGTCGCGTAGAGCCCGAGGCCGAGCAGGAAGCTGCCCCAGCCGTTGGACTCATCATCATCGTCCGTTCGCTTCCCTGCCGCCCGGTCCATGGCCGTATCACCCGCCTTGGCGGCGGCGTAGCGCAGCGCCGTGCGTGCGACCGCACGCGAGAACCGCGCCGGCTGGTCGCGCAGGAAGTCGGCACGCACGTCCTCGGACAGCGCCGCCACGACGCTCGCTGCCTCACCGGGGTTTGTCCGTACCGCCGGCAACGGGCCGCGCAGCGGGATGTCGTCGATGGTGGACCAGTTCACTTCGAAGGTGAGCCAGCCGGCCTGCATGGACCCACGGCGATCGAAGTTGCGATCCCAGCTGCGACGCTGGACCACCTGCGCCATCGCCAACCGCCCTTCCTCGTCGCCCGTCGTGAGAGCCACAAGCTCATCACCGGCCATGTACACGCCGATGGCACGCGGCTCCGGCCGTGCGACGAAGCCATCCTCGACCAGCACCACGACGTCGCCGTAGCCCTGCGGCGCAAGCGTCGTGTCGCCCGGGAGCTCACCGAGAAGCGCCGCGGCATTCCGGTAGGCGACCAGCGCGTCCTGTCGCTCGCCGGCCGCCTCGAAGAGCACGCCGTTCACGTAGCGCATCACGCCGCGCAGCGACTCGGACGGCTGTTCGTCGTCCTCGAGCGCCAGGATGCTCGCCAAGCGCCGCGCCTCCACCCCGGCCTCGGCGCGTTCGCCGCGGGCCAGCCAGTGCAACGCGCCATAGTACGGGATCATCATCCACTCGACACGGCCCGGATAGTACGGCAGGGCCGCATCGGACGTGGCCAGCGACACGAGGCCCTGGGACAACCGCTTGGTGAAGCGGTCATCGACAATCTCCCAGGCCCGGTCCATCGAGCGGGCACCGGCCTCGAACTCTCCGGCCTGCAGGCCGATCACCCCGCGATACATATGCCGCAGCAGCGCGTCGCTGGGGGCGATCTTCCTGTCGCGCATCCCCGCCCAGGCCTGCGCCGCCGCACCGTTCCGTAGCTCGTCGCGGATGCTGCGTTCGGCTTCCATGCCTGCCGGACCCGAACGCCACGATGCACTTGCCGCCGCGCATCCCGTCCCGAACAGGGCGAGGCACGCGGCGACGAGCGCGCGAAACCGGGCACCACCGAGGGTGAGGCCCGGCATGGAGCTACTTCACCTGACGCTCAAGAATCACGATGCGCTGCTGCGCCAGGGCGATGGCCTCGGCCATCTTGGCGGCGGCGTCGCCCTGCGCCTTGATGCGCTCGATGTCCATCGAGAGCAGGAAGCGCTGGTAGCGCATCAGGGCCTCCTGCGGCCGCAGCTGCAGGTCGAGCAGGCGCGCGGCCTTGTACTCGATCTCGGGCTGCTGCGGGTCGAGCACGCTGGCGCGGTCGTAGCGGTTCAGCGCTCCCGCGAGGTCGTTGGCGGCCACGAGGTCGTCGCCCTCGCGCACCAGGGCCTCGGCCTGCTGCCTGGCCATGGCCTGCGCGCTGCCGTCCTGCGGTCGCGAGACGACCATGATGCCCTGCGGGCCGCGCCGGCTGATCACCGAGGCGCCGCCGCGCTCCATCTGGATCATCATCACCTCGCCGCTGCGGTCATAGGGCGAGACGGAGGGCGTGCGCGGCACCATCGTACCGTAGTCGCCGGCCGTGCGCAGCACCCAGGCCTGGGGCGCCGAGCGGGCCGCCGCCATGATCGCGTTGCGGTCCATGCCGATCATGATCTCGCCGCGGGCGATGCCTTCGCAGTGGGCCGGGGCGCAGTTCGAGACCGCGAGCGTGTAGACCGAGTCCGCCGCCGCACGCAGCATTTCGTGCTCGGCGCCCACCGCGGCCGCGGCGTTCGCGCCTTCGGCTGCCTCGACGGTGGCGTTATTGGGAAGTGTCACGGGCTGCCGCACGCGCTGCGGATACGGCGCGCACGCCGAGGCGAGCAGGAGGAGTCCAAGGGCACGCATGGCAAACTCCGGTTCAGGGCGTGAGACGACGACGCTGGATGTACTTCTTGATCTTGTGCTGGCCAATCCAGGTCTTCGCGTTCGTCTCGAGGTCAATCAGGGTGGCGTCGATCTGGTAGAACACGATCCGTTCGCGACCCTCGCTGTCCTCGATGGCCTGCACATCGCCCTGCAGCATGTAGCGGGCGCCGAGCTCGCGGGCCATGCGGGCGCGGGTCTCCGCGGAGGCGTTGGTCTGCTGGTCCTGGCGCTCGGCGCGGACTTCCTCGCGCTCCTCGGCGCTGGCCACGAGCCGGACCACGCCACTCTGGACGTAGGCGCGCTCCAGGTCGCGGACGAAGGTGCCGATCGGGATGTGCTCCATCGTACGATTGCGGAACTCGCCGATGATCACCGTGGGCGGAGTCCCGGCGTGGCTGGCGGCGTAGTCGCTGGCCCAGCGGCCCTCTAGGGACTGCGCGATCAGCGCGTTGGCGACCAGCCGCGAGTCCGCGTCATTCCAGCGGCCGGAAAGGTCCGTGACGGAGTTGGGGTCGATGCGCTCCACGCGCTTGATGGAACAGCCGCTGACGGCGAGGACCGTGAAAGCGAGGCCGGCCAACAGGGTTCGGGATCGGAGCATAGGGGACTCCTGCGGGAGTGAGATCAGGTCGTAATCGAGTGGTCCTGCTTTGAATAGTACGCAGTGGGCATGCCAGCGGTGACAATCAGCTAGGGTGTTGCCTGACAGGCACTTGCGACCGTGTTCCTCGATGCGCTGTCCTCTTTCCCGGACACACCGGTGTCGCCTTCTGATTGCCGATGTTCGGGCCTGCCCTAGGTTCCCAGCGTTCGCCCGCCGACTCGCTAGTCGCTCCACCTCCCCCCGGAGCGCGAGATGCCACAGAAGGCCCCACAATCGCACGCGCTCCGGCTCATCATCTGCGTGATCGGCCTCCTCACCGCCACGAGCACGGCGACCGCGCGGCCGCCTACATCGCCGCGCAGGGGCCCGACCTCTCGTGGGTCTACCTCGAGTACACCGATGACGTGGCGCACGCCGAGGGCAATGGAGAAGCCTTCGACACCGCGGTGCGCCGGGCGGATGCGGTCGTCGGACGCATCTGGGCCGCCGTCCAACGCCGAGAGGCGATGGGCGAGTCCTGGATGGTCGTGGTGACCACGGACCACGGC
>JAYQOZ010000285.1:0-3504 GCA_038145035.1 Gemmatimonadaceae bacterium
CCGTATACCCAGGGCAACATCTACAATCACGACCCGATTCGGACGCGGAAGCTCCTGCTCAAGGCGAAGGAGATCCAGCAGCTGATCGGGGCCGTGGAGCGGAAGGGGCTGACGTTGGTGGCACTCGATCTGTACTTCAGGCATGGTCGCGCGAAACTCAAGCTGGGGCTCGCCCGAGGCAAGAAGCTGCACGACAAGCGTGCGGACCTGAAGGCGCGCGACGACGCGCGCGAGGTGGAGCGCGCGCTCCGGAGGGCGCCGTGAGCGTGGCGCGCGCCCTCTGGCTGGCCGCCTGCCTGCCGCTGCTCTCGGCGGCGGACAGCCCGCCGGGTAACGCCATCCGCGTGAAGGGCGTCACCGGCGACACCGTGCTGACGCTGCTGCCCACCCCGGCGGGCGGAGTCGTCGGCCTCGACGTGATGGCGCGGCTGCTCGGCGGATCGCTCGAGACGGGCGGCGACGGCCGCTGGCGGCTCGGGCTGTACGGGACGACGCTGGAGTTCACGGACGGCAGTCCCTTCGCCGCGTACAACGGGTTCGTCCTCCCGCTGCTGGAGCCGGTGCGGCTGGTGGGCACCACGCCGCACGTGCCGCTGCAGGTCTTCAGCGAGATCATTCCGCGCTTCGGGGTGGGGATCCTCTGGGACCGCTCGCGCTGGGAAGTCCGCCTCTTCCAGGGCATCGCGCGGCGCCCGGAGCCGGCCAACGCACGCGACGCGGACCTGCCAACGACGCCGGTGAGCACGGTGGTCAACGCCGCCGCGCCGGCCCCGCGGCTGCCATCGGGCCTGTCGCGCGGGTACACGATCGCCGTCGACGCGGGACACGGCGGGCGCGACCCCGGCAACCCCGGCAGCGTGGTGGGCGGTCGCCGTTTCATCGAGAAGGCGTTGACCCTGCCGATGGCCAAGGCGCTCGCCGAGGAGCTCCAGCGCCGCGGGCTGAGCGTGGTGATGACCCGCGAGCGGGACTCGCTGATCAACCTCTACGACCGCGGACCGATCGCCAACGCGAACCGCGCGGATCTGTTCGTCTCGCTGCACACCAATGCCGCCAATCCCAACTGGCGCAACGGCAGCGCGGTGCGCGGCGTGGAGACGTTCTTCCTCTCCACCGCCCGCACCGAGGACGAAGCCCGCGTCGCGCAGATGGAGAACGACGTCGTGCGCTTCGAGGTCGAGACGCAGGCGGAGAAGGGGAACCCGCTGTCGTTCATCCTGAACGACCTGGCGCGCAACGAGCATCTGCGCGAGTCCTTCGATCTCGCGACGGTGGTGCAGGAGCGGCTGGCGGCGCGGCATCCCGGGCCGAATCGCGGCGTCAAGCAGTCGCCGCTGGTGGTGCTCTCGACCGCGTACATGCCGGCCATCCTCATTGAGGTGGGCTTCGGCACCAACGCCGCCGACGCCCGCTGGATGGGGAGCGCCGAGGGCCAGCGCGCCATCGCCGCCTCGGTGGCCGACGGCATCATCGAGTACCTCGGGCACTACGAGCGGCGCACGCGCGCCGCCGGGCGTTGATGCGCGCGTCCCTCGAGGTCGCGGCGGCAGGCCTCAGGTTCCAGAATCCCGTCCTGCTCGCCGCCGGCACCGCGGCGTACGGGCGCGAACTGGCGGACGTGATGGACCTCGAGGCGCTGGGCGGCTTCGTGACGAAGGCGGTCAGTCTCGAACCGCGCGCGGGCGCGCCGGCACCGCGGGTCGCCGACTTCGATGGCGGGATGATCAATGCGGTCGGACTCGCGAATCCAGGCGTCGAGGCGGTGATCGCCGAGGACCTGCCGTGGATCGCGGCGCACCTGCGGCGTCCGCAGGTGCTGGTGACTGTCGTCGGGCGCGAGGCCGAGGACTTTGGCCGCGTGGTCGAGCGGCTCGACGCCGAGGCGGGATTCGCCGGCTACGAGCTCAACGTCAGCTGTCCCAACGTCAGGCAGGGTGGGATGGAGTTCGGCGCGGACCCCGAGGCGCTCTCGACCGTGGTGCGCGGCGCGCGCGCGGCCACGCGACGTCCACTTTTCGTGAAGCTGTCGCCCACGCTCCCCGACATCGGCGACGTCGCCCGACGCGCCGTCGACAGCGGCGCCGACGGCCTCACGGTGATCAACACGATCCCGGGGCTGGTCGTGGACGTGGAGCGCCGGCGGCCGATGCTCGGCTTCGGCTCGGGTGGCGTGAGCGGACCCGGCCTGCTCGCCGTCGGCGTGCTGGCGACCCGTCGCGTGGCGCAGGCGGTCACCGTCCCGATCCTGGGCGCCGGCGGCATCCAGCATGCCACGGATGTGCTGCAGTTCCTGATCGCCGGGGCGAGCGCGGTGGCAATCGGCACCGCCGGGCTGGCGAACCCGAAGCGCCCCGCACGCATCGTCGAGGGTCTCGCGCGCTGGTGCGACGAGCACCGGGTGGCGCGCGTCTCGGACCTCATCGGAACCCTGGAGTGGCCCTCGTGAGCGCGCTGCGCGCCCAGCCCATCATCGCCCTCGACGTGCCGTCGCTCGATGCGGCGCGTGCACTCGTGGAGCGCCTCGGTCCGGAGGCCGACTACGTGAAGGTCGGCCTTGAGCTGTTTACGGCCGAGGGCCCGCGCGTGGTCGAGTGGCTGCGTGCCCAGGGGACGCGCGTGTTTCTCGACCTCAAGCTGCACGACATCCCCAACACGGTGCGGGGAGCGGCGCGTTCCGCGGCGGCGATGGGCGCGTCGCTGCTCACCGTGCACGGATACGGTGGCGTGCCGATGGTCGAGGCGGCCGTGGAGGGTGCCGGCGCCGAGACCGGAATCCTCGTGGTCACGGTGCTCACGAGCTTCGATGCGGTCGCGCTCGGCGTGGCGCTCGGGCGCGAGGCGCCGGAAATGGGTGCCGAGGTGCTGCGCCTCGCGGCGGTCGCGGAGCGCAGTGCGGCGCACGGCATCGTGTGCAGCGGTCACGAGCTGCGTGCGGTGCGCTCGACCTACGCGCGGCTGCGGCCGCTCGTGCCCGGGATCCGGCTCGCCGGCGGCGAGGCGCACGATCAGGCGCGCATCACCACTCCGGTGCAGGCTGCGGAGGACGGAGCGGCGTATCTTGTTCTGGGACGGGCAGTTACGGCCGCGGCAGACCCGGCGGCGGTGCTGCGGGATATCCGGCGCAGCCTGAGTTAGCGCGTCTGGAAGGCCTGAGTGCCACGTGGCGCCGGCACATTGCGTACACGTCAGTCACCCCACTTGTGTCAAGGGGTTCGCGGGTTTATCCTGCGTGTCTGCCCGAAAACGGGTAGTGGCAATGATTTCTGGTGTTTCCCGCGTTCGAATCCGTCGGAGTTCCCGTGAAAGTTCGTAGCAGTGTCAAGCCGATCTGCGAGCATTGCAAGGTGGTGAAGCGTGCCGGTGTGACGCGGATCATCTGCAAGCGCAATCCCAAGCACAAGCAGCGTCAGGGTTAATCACACATGGCTCGTATTTCCGGCGTGGATCTTCCGCGCGACAAGAAGGTCGAGATCGGCCTCACGTACATCTACGGCATCGGCCGCG
>JAYQOZ010000286.1:0-3465 GCA_038145035.1 Gemmatimonadaceae bacterium
CCCGGCCCTGCGCCGCTGGCTGCTCGCCTGCATCGTCGCCGTGTTCGCCGCCGTGACCGTGGGTGGCATCACGCGGCTCACCGAGAGCGGACTCTCGATCACCGAGTGGAAGCCGGTGTCGGGCGTGCTGCCGCCGATGAGCGAGCAGGGCTGGGAGGACGCGCTGGAGAAGTTCCGGCAGATCCCGCAGGCGCAGACGACGCACGCCGGCATCACGATGTCGGCCTTCAAGTGGATCTACTGGTGGGAGTGGTTCCATCGGCTGGTTGCGCGCGGCGTCGGGCTGGTCTTCGCGCTACCCTTCGCCTGGTTCCTCGTGCGCGGCACGATCCCGCCGCGCTATCGCCTGCGGCTGGCCTGGCTGCCGCTGCTGACGCTCGGGCAGGGCGTCCTCGGCTGGTACATGGTGCGGAGCGGACTGTCGGTGCGCACGGAGGTCAGCGCGTACCGCCTGGCCGCGCACCTCTCGCTCGCACTGGCGATTCTTGTGGTGGCCCTCTGGACGCGCGCCGAACTCTCGCCCCGTGCGGCGGATGCGCCCGCCCCTCCCGCCTGGCGGCGTGGCACGCTCGCCCTCGCGACGCTGATCGGCATCACCATCGTGTCCGGCGCCTTCGTCGCCGGGCTTCGCGCCGGGCGAATCTTCAACGGGTTCCCGCTGATGGGCGGTCGGGTGGTACCCGAGGGTTACGGCGCCCTCGGTGGCTGGTGGCGCAACGCGCTCGAGAATCCCATCGCGGCGCAGTTCCACCATCGCGTGCTGGCCATCGGCACGGCGCTGGCCGTCCTGTTCGCGGCCTGGCGTTCGCACGCCGCACCGATAACCGCGGGACAACGCCGGGCACTGACCGTCCTGGTGGGCGCGGTGCTGCTCCAGGTGAGCCTCGGCATCGTCACCCTGCTCTGGGCGGTGCCGGTGGCGCTCGGCACGCTGCATCAGCTCGTGGGCGTGCTGGCCCTGACGGCGGCCGTGCTGGCCGTGCACGAGATGCGGGGCGCCACCGCGAGCTCCTAGGCGCCGCCGCCCTGTCGGCGCTTACCTGACTCACTTCTCGCTGTTCGCCCGACTGACGGGGCCCCCCGCGCCTGAGAGCGTTCACCCATGAACGCGCCGCGGGAACCCTGGGCCGAGCGCTGCGGAGCGCTACCTCGAGGCCGGCGTCCGCTCGATGGAGCGGGGCATCGTCTCGGCGGGGCGGGACAAGGACAGCGGCGAGCACTGCTATCCCGCGCTCGAGCTCCTGCGCCTCACGATCCCGCGGCGCGTCTACACGCAGGCGCACATGGACGTGGTGGCCGCGGCGGTGGCGCGTCTCTACGACCGCCGCGACTCCATCCGCGGGCTGCGGATGACCTACGAGCCCCGGTACCTCCGCTTCTTCCAGGCGCGCTTCGAGCCGCTCTGAGCGGCCGTCAGAGCCCGAGCCAGCGCTCCACGTCCGGCGGCGTGCCCACCCATTCGGCCACGGGACGATTCCCGACGTAGCCGAGGTCCGCGATGCCGATGCGGCTGGTCCAGAAGCCGCTCGCGGTCAGGTTCCGGAAGCGCGTGAAGAACTCGGCGCCCGGACGCAGGCTGGCCTGGGCCCTCTTCGGGAAGGCGATGGCGTCGAGCAGCTCGCGGTGCTGCGCCTCGGTGCAGGACGCGAAGCCCTGGCCGAAGCGCCGGCGGCACTCGCCGTTCAGCCAGGCCAGGCCGTCGCGCATCCACTGCTGGTTGCTGCGATACTCGCCGAGAATGAAGTCCATGAACTCCGGCACCCGGGCGTCGGTGGCGCTGCCTGAGCGGGCATCGCGCGGGATCACGTAGTTCACGAGACGGCGCACCGTGCGCCACTCGTCCGGCGAGAAGTTCCTCGGCTGGTAGGCCTGCGCGGGGCGCCCCTGCTGCTGCGCCGTCTCCTCGTGCAGGTGCACTGCCTCCGCGTGCTCGGCGGCGCGGCGCAGGCCGTCGTGGGGGATGGCGAGGGCTGCGGGGATGGCGGCCAGCCCGGCGACCATGTCGCGGCGTGAGATGTCGGTCATCAGAGCTTCCCCGCCTTGCGCTGTTCGGTGATGTAGGCGCTGGTGCGCATCGAGAGGGCCATGATCGTCCAGGTGGGATTCTTGTCCGCCTGGCTCACGAAGGGCCCGCCGTCGGCGACGAAGAGGTTGTCGCAGTCCCAGGCCTGGCAGTTGCTGTTGAGCGCCGAGTCGCGGGCGGAGCTACCCATGCGCACCCCGCCGAGCTCGTGGATGATGGCGCCGCCGTTGGAGATGCCGTAGCCCTGTTCGCGCGTCGGCATCGGGCTCCAGACCTCGCCGCCCATCTCGGCAATGAGGGCCCGGAACGTCTCCTGCATGTGCTTCACCTGCAGCAGCTCGGAGTCCTTCCACTCCCAGTGGAAGCGCAGCACCGGGATGCCGTAGCGGTCGACCACCGCGGGATCCAGCTCGCAGTACGACTGGTCGTTCGGGATCATCTCCCCGCGGCCCGAGAACCCGACGGTGGCGCCCCAGTACTTTCGGTACTGCTGCTTGAGGTCGGCGCCGTAGCCACCGCCCTCGGGATAGTTCTGGATGCCGCCCATGAAGCCGTAGGTGGGCATGCCCAGCCCGCCCCAGGGTTCGATGTGATAGCCGCGCGGGAAGTCGAGCTTCCGGTTGTCGAGCCACCAGGGCATCAGGATGTGGGGGCCACCCACACCGTCGGCATTGTGCCGCGGCACGTCCACCAGTCGCGGGATGAAGCCAGCGACGTCGGTGCCCGTGGTGTCGGTGATGTAGCGCCCGAGCACGCCGCTGGCGTTGGCCAGGCCCTGCGGATGGCGCGAGCTCCTGGAGTTGAGCAGGATGCGTGCGCTCTCAAGCGCGCTGGCCGCCAGCACCACGACCCTGGCCCGCACGTGCCGGTCCTCGCCCGTGCTGGTGTCGATGTAGTGCACACCGGTGGCGCGCCCGTCCTGGCCGGTGCTGACCTCGCGGGCCATGGCGTTCGTGATCAGCCGCAGGCGCCCGGTGCGCAGCGCCGGCTGGATCAGCACGTTGGTCGAGGAGAAGTTCGAGTTGGTCATGCAGCCGCGGTTGCACTGCCCGCAGTAGTGGCAGGGCGCGCGGCCGTTCAGCGGCTGCGTGATGATCGAGAGTCGCGCCGGCACGCAGGTGATGCCCATCCGGTCGCAGCTCTGCTTGATGAGCCGCTCGTAGTACCGCGGCTTCGGCGCCGGGTGGAAGATACCGTCAGGCTCGTTCGGGAGGCCTTCGATGCTGCCGAAGATGCCGATGAGCCGGTCCACCTCGTCGTACCAGGGCTTGACGTCGTCATAGCCAATCGGCCAGTCGTCACCCATGCCGTCGAGCGACTTGCGCTGGAAGTCGGCGGGGCCGAAGCGCAGCGTGATGCGACCCCAGTGGTTCGTGCGGCCGCCCACCATGCGGGCGCGCCACCAGTCGAACTTGGTGCCCTCCGCCTTCGTGTACGGCTCC
>JAYQOZ010000287.1:0-3438 GCA_038145035.1 Gemmatimonadaceae bacterium
GCTACCGAGCGATCAGCCGCAGACCGGCTCGCCCTCGTTCTCGCCCGAGCCGACCTGTGAGCCGCCCTTGATCGTGCAGGTCTGCGTGGTCGACGTGTGGGAGGCCGAGGCCTGCCAGCCGAGGCCCGCGTCCGGGGTGGCCGTCACGGTCACGCCAGCCGAGCTGTTGTAGCCGGTGCCCAGGTTGGTGATGTCGCCGTAGGCGGTGTTGTCGGAGAAGTACGCCTCCTCGGCGGTCACGAGGTTGCGGAGGTCAGCCTTCATCGAGGCGATGTAGGCCTTCTCCTTCGTGTTCGCGAACTTCGGGATCGCGATCGCGGCGAGAATGCCGATGATCACGACGACGATGAGGAGCTCGATCAGGGTAAAGCCCTTCTTGTTGCTCAGCATGCAGGACTCCTGCTTGGGGGTGGCGGGTTGACACTTGTGGCAACCGGAAACTTCCGTAGCAAGGGACGTGCCAACGGATATCTCCGAAACTATCCTCTTCGCATACAACGACTTAATACGAACCTGTTGATGAAAGGCAACGGGCTGGTTCGGCGAAACGACAGGCGAGTTGCAAGACGCGGTATCCCAGCGAACTGCCGCTGACTGTGACCTACGGCACGGGCTGCCTGGCCTGCTCACGCTGGCGGGCCAGCCACCAGTTGTTCGAGGCCACCGAATCCGTCGCCGCGAGGGCGGAATCCGCCGCCAGAATCAGGAATCGGAAGGCCGGCGCCGATCGGCCCGACACCAGGCCATCAAAAGCCGCCGACCGGGCGTCATGCAGCCGTCCCAGCGACAGCAGGCAACTCGACCGCCCGAACTTCGGCGTGGGTTTGCGCGGCTCCAGCCGCGTGGCGATGTCGTAGTAGAGGAGGGCCGGCTCACAGAAGCCACGTTCCTGGAGCTTGAGTGCGAGGCCCAGCGGCGGTCCGTCGTGCTCGGGCCACAGGGCCATTGCCCGGCGCATGGCCGCCTCGCCGGCGACGAGGTCGCCGCCGCGGAGCAGCTGGTCCCCGAGCCAGAAGTAGCCCCGGAAGTTCTGGGGCGCGTCCGCGATGAGGGCCGCCATCATGGTGTCGTTGTCCTTCCACGCATGCTGCCGCTCCGCGCTGTGCACCGCAGCGACCCCGATCAGGCCGAGGCTGAGGGCGACGGCGAGCGTGCGCGGCACCGCAGCGGCCACCGCCACGCGCGGCGCCACCTTCACGGCGAGCGCCCCGAGCGCGATCGCCACACCGACAGACGGGAGGAACAGCGTGCGTTCCGCCAGCAGGATGCCGGTGGGCAGCAGGAGATTCGACACGATCGAGTAGGCGACGGCAATCCAGAGCAGGCCCATCGCGAGCGCGCGGTCGCGCCGCATGGCGACGACCAGTGCCAGCAGGTACGCCACGACAATGCCGGCGCCAAGCAGGTGCGCGGGAGCGGGGGCGGCGTGCAGCGGCGTGTACTGCGGGGAGTAGTCCGCGTAGAGCCGCGCGGGCCACAGGAACAGCCGCAGCAGTTCCGGCACGAGTCCGAGCATCAGCCAGGCGCGGCCGGTGGCGTCGAGTCCCTTGAGCGCCACGTGCGGACGATCCCCGGCAAGCCCGCCGACCACGTCGGCACGCACGAGCAGCCAGAGCGCCGTGATGGCGAACAGCCCCACGACGAGCACGCGACGTCGCAGTCCCCCGTCGCTCGCCGTGGGCGCCTCGCGTAGCACGGTCACCTCGAGTGCCACGAGGAAACCCGGGAGCAGCACCGCGTGCTCCTTGAAGCCCAGCCCAAGGCCGGCGAGGGCAAGGATGCCCAGCACCGTGTCGAAACCGAGCGCGTCCCTGCGGCGCGCCCGCACGTAGAGCGCCGCGGCGGTCACCACCGCGAGCGCCACCCAGAGTTCCAGCTGTCCGACGATGTTGCCGACGGACTCCACGTGCACCGGATGCACCGCGAACACGAGGCCCGCCGTCAGTGCCCCGAGCGGCGGGAGGAGCTGCCAGGCGAGCGCCAGCACCGCGAGCGACGCCGCCACATAGAGGCCGATGCTCAACGCGTGGAACAGCATCGGCGCACCGCCGCCGGCCACCCACTGCGCGGCGAAGCTCAGCAGTCCCAGCGGGCGCCAGAGCGTGTCTTCGGGCGGCAGCTGCCAGTAGGCCGAGACCAGCAGCGTGTGGAGGTCGCCCAGCGAATGCAGCAAGGCGCGCTGCTCGATGACCAGCACGTCATCGAGCGCAAACCCGTTGCCGAGGCCCGTGACCGAGGCCACCAGCGCCGCCACGGTGACCGCCGCCACCGCGAGCCACGCCAGGCGCGGCGCCGCGGGGCGCAGGGAATCGCTCATCGCGTGAAGTTGGCCCTGGTGATGTGCCAGAACGCCGCGACGCCATCCTTCCAGCCGATCTTCTTGCCCTCGGCGTAGGTGCGGCCGGAATACGAGATCGGGACCTCGAAGATGCGCGCGCCACGCTGGGCCAGCCGCGCCGTCACCTCGGGCTCGAACCCAAAGCGATCCGCCGAGAGCCGCAGCGATCGTGCGAGATCCCCGCGGATGGCCTTGTAGCAGGTCTCCATGTCCGTGAGGTTGAGGTTCGTCATCATGTTGCTGAACGTCGTGAGCACCCAGTTGCCGACGGAGTGCCAGTAGTAGAGCACGCGATGCGGCCCACCGAGGAATCGGGAGCCGAAGACCGCATCGGCCCGCCCATCGAGAATGGGCGCGAGCAGCAGCGGCCACTCCGCCGGATCGTACTCCAGGTCGCCGTCCTGCACGACGACGACGCTCCCGGTGCTGGCCGCCAGCGCCGTGCGGATGGCCGCGCCCTTGCCGCGATTGACCTCGTGTTCAAGCAGCACGTCGATCCGCCCCTCGGCCCGGAGCCGATGCAGGATCTCGGTGCTGCCGTCCGTGGACCGGTCGTTCACGCAGATGACCTGCTTGCGCAGCGGCACGGCGTGCACGGCGTCGAGGATGGTCTCGATGGTGTGCCGCTCGTTGTAGACCGGGATGAGCACCGAGAGCACGAGTTCGTCGGGCGCCATCGGGGTGCGGGAGGCGGGCCGGTAGGCGGTGGTCAGGGCGTCGGTCATCGCGGGCTCAGCTGAAAGGCGCGGACGCCGACGCCCGCGCGGGTGAACTCTCGAAAATGTCGCGTCGTGTCGCGCTCGGCGCGGAGGAAGGCGGCGAGGATCGGCCCGTTGGGCAGCAGCACGTAGGCGGCCGGCGTGAAGGCGGCATCGAGCGCGGTGATGACGTCCATGCGCTCCTCGAGCGTCTTGTCGCGCAGGTGGTCGCGCACGCGCAGGATGTCGAGCGAGATCACCTGCTCGCCGGAGTACAGCGCCAGGGCCGGCGCGATGTCCGACGCAATCAGCCGGCCGCGCAGCCGCGGCTCCGCGGTCGCGAGCTGGATGGCGGGCCGCATCCGCGTCGCCATCGCACTCGAGGCGGACGCGGCCCAGCCG
>JAYQOZ010000288.1:0-3426 GCA_038145035.1 Gemmatimonadaceae bacterium
CCTGACGGCCGGCGCGTGCTTCGCGACCCGCAATGACGTCCGCGTGCTGCGGCAGGACCTGCAGCAGGACCTGCAGGTGGTGCGGGCCGAACGCGCGGTGGCGGATTCCGCCCTGCGCGTGCAGATGGATGCCGACCTTCGTCGCGTGACCGCGCTGCTGTCGGAACTTGGTGATTCGGTGCACGCCGCGAGCGCGGCGCTGGGTCGCCTGCGCGGCGACTTTGGTGCGGACATGCGAGCCGTGCGCCAGCAGCTGATCATGGTGCAGGAGCTCACCGGCCAGAGCCAGAGGCGCATCCTGGAGCTTCGCTCGGAGCTCGAGAACCGTGCGGCCGAGCTGGCGACGCCCGACACGACCGCCGCTGCGGGGCCGGACTCGACCGCCGGGGCACGTCCGGCGGCACCTCCGGGGCCGGCCCAGCTGTACCAGATGGGGCAGGACCAGCTTCGCCGAGGCTCGGTGTCCTCCGCCCGCGCCGCCTTCCTGCAGCTCCTCAGCGCCTATCCGACCTCGGACCTCGCGCCCGACGCGCTCTATGGCGTGGCGGAGTCCTGGGCGGACGAAGGGAACGGCGTGGCCGCTGACTCGGTATACGCCCAGGTGGTCCAGCGGTACCCGCGCTCCTCGATGGCGCCCAACGCGCTCTACAAGCGGGCCACCGCCTTCCGCAGCATCGGACAGGTGGATCAGGCCGAGGCGCTGTACCGCCAGATCGTGGCGCAGTATCCCCAGTCCGATGCCGCGCTCCTCGCGCAGGAGTTCCTGCGGGCCCGGAAGCCGTAGGCGCAGGGGCGGCCGCGCCGCCCCAAGGTGACGGATGAGCAAGCAGACCGCGGCAGAAATGCCATTCCTGGACCACCTCGAGGAACTGCGCCTTCGGCTCTTCTGGGCGCTGGGTGCGCTCGTGGTCTGCATGCTGGCGGCATTCGCGATCGTCTGGCGTTTCGACGTCATCGGGATCCTCGCCAAGCCGATCCTGCCGTACCTGCCGAGCGGAAAGCTCGTCTACACGCACCCGATGGACCCCATGGCGATCGTGCTCAAGGTCTCCTTCGGGCTCGGTCTCGTGGCCGCCTCGCCGGTGCTCATCTACCAGGCCTGGTCCTTCCTCTCGCCAGCCCTGCACCCGCACGAGAAGCGCGTGGTGATCCCGGTGCTCCTCGGCTCGCTGCTGCTGTTCGGCGCCGGCGTGGCGCTCTGCATCGAGTTCGTGCTGCCGGCAATGTTCGACGTGCTGTTGAGCTTCCAGAGCGCGTCGCTCGAGCAGATGATCTCCGCCGCCGAGTATTTCGGCTTCGCGGTGACGCTCTGTCTGGCCTTCGGCGGCTCGTTCCAGCTTCCCATCGTCATCCTGGCCCTGAGCGTGCTCGGCCTCGTGACGCCGCAGACGCTGGGGCGCTTCCGCCGGCACGCACTTGTTGGAAGCTTCCTCGTCGGCGCCATCATCACGCCGGGCGACCTCCTCATCGTGACACTGATGCTCGGCGTGCCGCTGTACGGGCTCTACGAAGTCAGCATCGTGCTCAGCTGGTTCGTGGAGCGGGCCCGGAGGCGACGGCAGCGCGCTGCCGGGAACACGATCGGCGGGGCGGCGACGTGACCGGCGGGCCGTGGCGCCGGGCCGCGGCGCTCGCGGTCCTCTTCCTCGCCGCACCAGCGGCCCTGGCGGGGCAGCAGCGTGAGCCGGTGCCGGTGCGGCCTCCGCCGGAGCAGCGGGTACCGACCCCGCCCATGCCGAGCATGCCGAGCATGCCGCGCATGGCGCGGCAGGCCGCGCCCCGGGACTCGCTCGCCGCCAGGCGCCGCGCCGGCGGCGACAGCACGCGGCGGGACCGGCCCACGCTGATTGCCTGGGTGCCCGACGATTCGGCGATGACCGCGCTGCTCGCCCGTGCCGGCTACTCGGTGGTGCGCTATCAGGGCGACACCGTGGGCTTCGAGGCCTCCACGCGTACCATGTCGCTGGCCGGCGACTCGGAGCGCGCCGGCGTGTTGCGCGACTCGACGCTCCTGGTGGCACGCATCATCACCTACAACGACAGCACGAAGCTGATCGCCGCCCGCGGCGACACGATCATCATGCGGGATCCGCAGCGTGGGGAGGACGTCGTCGGCCTTGGCGAGATGACCTACGACCTCGAGCGCCGCGAGGGCCGCACGCGGGATTTCTCGACCATCGCGAACTCGGGCGAGGACTGGCGGGTGATGGCACACCGCGCGGCCTTCGCCTCCGACTCCGCCTCGGATCGCAGCACGGTGTATGGCCGGGAGGGCCTGATCACCTCCTGCCTGGACTCGGTGCCACACTACCACTTCCTCGCCAAGGAGCTGAAGCGGGTGAGCGGCAGCGTGATCGTCGCCCGGCCTGCCGTGCTGTATGTGGGCGACGTGCCTGTGGCCTGGCTGCCCTTCATCTTCCAGGACATCCGGACCGGCCGTCGCTCGGGCCTGCTGACGCCGCGCGCCGGCTTCTCCGAGGTGCTGCGCAACTCGCCCACCTACCGTCGCACCGTGGAGAACGTGGGGTACTACTTCGCCCTCACGGACTACGTGGACGCGCAGATGTCGCTGGACTGGCGATCGCAGGCGCGGGCCACGAACGAGGATCCGGGCTGGGTACGGCTGAACGGTGAGTTCCGCTACCGCTGGCTCGACCGCTTCCTGAGCGGCGGCGTCGCCGTCTCGCGGAATTCGCTCTCGAACGGATCCCGCAACCTGGCCCTCAGCTGTTTCCACACGCAGGAGTTCTCGTCGAAGACCCGATTCTCGACGAACCTCAACTACGTGACGAACACGCAGGTGCAGCGGCAGACGACCATCAACCCGATGATGGCCCTGGCGACGATCTCGTCGCAGGCGAACTTCTCGCGACAGCAGGGGCCGTTCGCCATCAACATCGGCGGCACGCAGCGGCAGTACCCGGGCCGTGACCAGATCGACCGCGACTTCCCGTCGGTGAACATCGCGTCGAAGCCGCTGACCGTCGGCGAATGGTTCGTCCTCACGCCCTCGGCGGCGTTCTCAAGCTCCGAACGCCTGCAGATCGACGCCGTCGGGGACTTCAGCTGGCGCTATCTCCAGACGCCGGGCGGGCTCGACTCGACCCGGTTGCGCCGCGACTCGCGCACCACGAATCTCTCGCTCGGCATGCCGTTCAAGATCTGGGACTTCCAGGTGCAGGCGGACCTCCGGTTCAACGACGTCGCCAACGATTTCCCCGAGATCAAGACGGTCCCGGACCCCGGCGATCCCACGCGGTCCATCGACCGCGTCTATGCCAGGACCTTCAAGTCGACCGCCGACTACACGCTCAATGTCGGCCTGCCGCAGTTCCTGCAGGGGACGTGGAACTTCGCGCCGACGGTCTCGCTGTCGAACGTGGATCCCTCGGGCTCGGTAGTGGGCGCGGGACGCCCGCACCGCAC
>JAYQOZ010000289.1:0-2461 GCA_038145035.1 Gemmatimonadaceae bacterium
ACGCGTACTACCTCAAGTACCAGAACCGCCGGCCTGACTACATCGACGCCTGGTGGAACGTGGTGAACTGGGCGGCCGTGACGGAGCGGTACGTGTCGCGGTAGCTCCTCTCCCTGCGCAGCGATCGAGCGTCGGGACTTGGAGGGGCGGGTGGAGTGGCCAGGCAGCGACCCGGCACACACACCCATCCGTCAGTGATCGGCAGGCGGAGGCGGCGGCGTGCGCGGCGTCCGGCGGTGGCTGCCGGCGACGAGGTCGTCGATGCCGCTCTCGTCGGCGGCGTCGCGGAGATTCGGTTCCCGGCGGGCGGCGATCATGCCGAGCACCGGCGGCGTCAGGAAGGTCGTCACCACGACCATCAGCATCAGGGCGCCAAAGCGGGCACCGGTCAGCACGCCCGCGGCGAGGCCCAGTTTCGCGAAGATCAGGCCCACCTCGCCGCGCGGCACCAAGGCCACGCCGACGAGCAGCTTGTCGCCCTTGAACCACCAGGGCGCGAAGCCCGCCAGCACCTTGCCGACCACGCCGACCAGGATGAGCAGGCTGCCGATCACCAGCGCCTCCTCGGTCATCAGCGCCGTGAGGTCCACCGAGGCGCCCACCGAGGCGAAGAACAGCGGCACGAAGAAGAAGCCGTACTGCGTCGCGCTCTTCTCGATCTCCTTGCGCTGCGGGGTCGGGTGGAGGATCAGGCCGGCCGCGAAGGCCCCGATGATCATCGCCGAGCCTGCTTGGGTGGCCAGCCAGGCGAGCAGCAGCGCGAAGCCGAGCGCAATGGTGCCCAGCGCGCCCGTCACCTGGATGTGTTCCACGAGGCGGAACAGCGGGGGAATGGCGACGCTGCCCAGCGCCAGCGCGACGACGACGAATCCGATGGCCACCCCGGAGGTGACGGCGACGCTGCCGACGCTCAAGCCGTCGCCGGCCACCAAGCTGGCCACGATGGACAGGATGATCAGCCCGACGATGTCGTCAAACACCGCGGCACCGAGCACGACCTGTCCCTCGGGCGTGCGGAGCTGTCCGAGGTCGGACAGCACGCGGGCCGAGATGCCGATCGACGTCGCGGTCAGCGCGGCGCCGATGACGATGGACGGCATGAGGTCCACGCCGAGTCCCTGCGCGACGAACACGCCCCCGGCGAAGGGCAGGATCACGCCGACGAGGCCGGCGACGAGCGCCGTGGTGCCCACCTTGGCGAGCGAGCGGAGGTCGGTATGCAGGCCGATCTGAAACAGCAGGATCAGGACGCCGAGTTCCGAGAGCGCGTGCAGGACCGCATCATCGGGATTGAAGACCGCAAGCGCACTGCCCCCGAGCACCACGCCGGCGACGAGTTCGCCGAGCACGGCCGGCTGGCCGACGCGCTGCGCCAGATCGCCGAACAGCTTGGTGGCAGCGATCGTCGCCACCAGCACGAGCAGCAGCTGTTCAAAGCCAGCGGCCCCGCCGGGGGCGGCGAGGAGGAACGGAACGGAAGGGATCACCGAGTCGGTCGGGTGGAAGAGTCAAACGGCGACGCGGCGCGACGATGCGCGCACGCACTCTCGTGGGTTATACCCACGAACGCGAACAAACGTTGAGGCGCGCTCAGCGCGCCGCCTCGCCCTCGAGATAGGTATAACCCTCGAGTCCCGCGACGTACTCCGCAATGAACATGTTCGCCTCCTCCCGCGACAGCCCCTGCGCCGACTGCACCTTGCGCCGGAAGGTCGCCAGCAGGTCCGACGCGCGAAACTGGACGTAGTTCAGCACTTCGGTCACGGTGTCGCCGTGCACGAGGTGCGTGACCTCATAGGCATCGCCGCGCAACCGGATGTGCACCGCGTTCGTGTCGCCGAACAGGTTGTGCAGGTCGCCGAGGATCTCCTGGTACGCCCCGGTCAGGAAGATGCCCAGGATGTACGCCTCGCCATCGCGGAACACGTGCAGCGGCATGGACGGCTGCCCGTCCCGACCGCCGATGAAGCGGTCGATCTTCCCGTCCGAGTCGCAGGTCACGTCCTGGATGGTGCCGCGTCGCGTGGGCTCCTCGTCGAGCCGGTGGATGGGCATGATCGGGAACAGCTGGTCGATCGCCCAGTTGTCCGGCAGCGACTGGAAGAGCGAGAAGTTCGCGAAGTAGCGATCCATCAACGCCGCATCGAGGTCGCGGATGATGTCGTCGAAGGACTCCCGCTTCCCTGCCACCAGCTTGGCCACGGCGTTGAGCGTGCAGAGGTAGAACTGCTCCGCCATCGCCCGCTCCCGCAGCGAGAGCACGCCCGAATTGAACAGCTGCTGCGCCTTTTCCTTGTCAAAGACGGCGTCGTGGTAGATCTCGCGGATGCGCCGCATCGAGACGTTCTTGCGCGAGACCGTCTTCAGGTCCTCACTCATCTCGTGCAGCAGGGCGTGGTCGTTGTCGCCGAGCGGCGGCGCCACGGGGCCGGTGGGCCGGTCTCTTTTACACATCTACGAG
>JAYQOZ010000289.1:2471-3417 GCA_038145035.1 Gemmatimonadaceae bacterium
GCCGAGCGTCGGCGCCACGGGACCGTTGGCCGACTCCACGTCGATGACGGTGGGCAGCAGCAGCGCGTGGTGCGCCGTGAGCGCCCGACCGGACTCCGAGATGATGTCCGGGAACGGCAGCGCCTCTTCGCGACAGGTCTCGGCCAGCGTATACACGACGTCGTTGGCGTACTCCTGGGCCGAGTAGTTCATCGACGCCTGGGCGGTGGACTGCGTGCCGTCGTAGTCCACGCCGAGGCCACCCCCCACGTCCACCCACGCGATGTCGAGGCCGAGGCGGCGGAGCTCCACGTAGAACCGGCTCACCTCCTGCAGGCCGCGCTTGATGAAGCGGATGTCGGTGATCTGCGAGCCAAGGTGGAAGTGGATCAGCCGCAGCCAGGACTCGTTGCCCGTGCCCTTCAGCCGGTCGATGACCTGCATCAGCTGGGCCGACGTGAGCCCGAACTTGGACTTCTCGCCGCCCGACTGCGCCCAGCGGCCCGAGCCCTCGCTGGAGAGTTTGATGCGCACGCCGATGGTCGGCGCGATCCCGAGCTCCGCAGCGACCTGCAGCAGCACCTCGAGCTCGCTGACCTGCTCGATCACGATGATGACGGTGTGCCCCAGGCGCTGGCCCATGAGGGCGAGGCGCATGAACTCCTCGTCCTTGTAGCCGTTGCAGATGATCAGGTGGTCGGTGCGGTCGCTGAGGGCCAACACGGCCTGCAGCTCGGGCTTGGATCCGCACTCGAGTCCCACGCCGGTGGCGGCGCCGAACTCGACGATCTCCTCCACCACGTGCCGCTGCTGGTTGACCTTGATCGGATAGACCGTGGTGTAGCCCCCCTCGTACTGGAATTCCTCGATGGCGCGGGCGAAGCGCTCCGACAGCATCTCGATGCGCGCCTTGAGGATCTCGGAAAAGCGCAGCAGGACCGGCAGGGCCACGCCCTGGGCCTCGAGG
>JAYQOZ010000290.1:0-3375 GCA_038145035.1 Gemmatimonadaceae bacterium
CGTGGCCGCCACCGTGGCGCTCGCCGAGCAGTTCGCCGAGCTGGGACTGGAGACGGCGCGCTTCAAGACGGGGACGCCGCCACGCATCGACGGACGTTCCGTGGACTTCTCGCGGCTCGAGCGGCAGGACAGCGAGATCGAGGCCTTCGACTTCTCGTGGTCGGCTCGCTGGACCACGCCGCGCCGACACGGGGGGCGGACGCGCCACCCCGAGCAGCTGTCGTGCTGGATCACCTACGCCGCCGGCCCCGCCAAGGCGGTGGTGCACGACCGGCTCCACGAGTCGGCGATGTACGGTGGAGCGATCGGCAGCCGCGGCCCACGCTACTGCCCCAGCATCGAGGACAAGATCGTCCGCTTCCCCGATGCCGAACGGCACCAGGTGTTCCTGGAGCCCGAGGGGCTGGACACGGCCGAGCTCTACGTGAACGGGCTCTCGACCTCGCTCCCGATGGATGCGCAGCGGGAGCTGCTGCGCGCGGTCCCGGGGCTGGAGCGCTCCGTGATGACACGGGCGGGCTATGCCATCGAGTACGATTTTGTCCCGCCCACACAGCTCCAGCGTAGCCTCGCGACCCGCGTGCTTCCCGGGTTGTTCCTGGCCGGGCAGATCAACGGCACCACCGGCTACGAGGAGGCGGGCGGGCAGGGGGTCATCGCCGGGCTGAATGCCGCGGCCCACGCGCGCGGCCTCGAGCCCGTGGTGCTCGGGCGGGAGAGCTCCTACATCGGCGTGCTCGTCGACGACCTCGTCACCCGCGGGGTCGACGAACCGTACCGGCTCTTCACCTCGCGTTCCGAATTCCGCCTTACGGTGCGACAGGAAAACGCGGTGCCGCGCCTGGCGCCGACGGCACTGGCCCTCGGACTGTTCAACGACGCAGAGCGCGCCGTGATCGAGCGGCGACTCGCCGCCGTCGGCCGCGCCCACGCCCTCGCCTCCTCGACGAGCATCACGCCGGCGCAGGCCGACGGCGTGCTGGTCGCGGCCGGCGAACGGGCGCTGATGCATGCCGTCCCGGTGGAGGAGGTGGCGAAGCGTCAAAAAGTAGCACTCCGCGACTTATTCACGGCCACCGCGGTCGGGACGGAGCTCGACCCGGACGCCGTGCTTACGGCCGACCTCGAGATCAAGTACGCCGGCTACTTCGCGCGCGAGCGCCGGGCCGCCGAGCGGCTCCGGCGCATGGGAACGGTGCCGCTGCCTGCCGATGCGCCCTACTTACAGCTGCGGTCGCTGAGCGTGGAGGCGCGCCAGAAGCTCTCGACGCGGCGCCCTGCGACGCTGGCCGAGGCCTCGAGCATTCCCGGCGTGAGCCCCGCCGACCTGCAGAACCTCGTGCTTGAACTCGGCAAGTGGGCACCAGGCTAGCCGCCGTCCTTCTGCTGGTCCTGACACTCCTCCCCGTGGCGAATCTCCTCCCGGGCGGGGAGAACGATCCCGGCGCCACGGCACGCCTCGCGGACTGGGGACAGGGACTCGCGCTCTGCGTGGGGGTGGGTCTGTTGGTGTGGTTTCTCTCGCGTCGACCTGCCGGGTCACCCGAAGGCGGTGACAGCGCCGCCCCGGCCGGACGATGGTTTGGCGGCGAGGTCAGCGACACCCTGGGCGGCGGCACGGCGAGCGACGCGAACGCCTTGGCCGGGCCGGCGGACTGGGGGTTCGGGGCCGCGCTCGCCGTGGCGGCCCTCGTGGCCTATGTCGGCGTCGCGCTCTGGGTGTTCGACGGGCGGCCGCTGTTGATCGACGAGATCGTGCAGGTGCTCCAGGCGCGGGAGTACGCGGGCGGGCATCTCTCGCAGGCCGTACGGGAGCCGCGGGAGTTCTTCTCGATCATGCATTGGGTCGATCTCGGAGACCGTGCCTACGGGCAGTATCCCCCGGGCGGTCCGGCAATGCTCGTCCCGTTCGTCCTGCTCGGGGCCGAATGGCTGGCCGGCCCCGTTGCTGGCGCCGTCAGCGTTGCCCTGTTCCATGGGCTGCTCCTGCGGCTTGAGCCATTGGCGACGCGCCGGTTTCGCCGTGGAACGCTGCTGTTGTTCGCGCTCTCGCCGTTCGCGGTCTTCATGTTCGGCTCGCACATGAACCACGCGACGACGCTGGCCTGGCTGCTGCTCGCCGGTCTCGGCCTCGCGCGGGCCACGCAGCCCGGCGCTGCGGCCGCCTGGGGCTTGGTCGCCGGACTTGGACTTGGTGTCGCGGCGACGATCCGACCGCTGGACGCAGGGGCCTTCGCGCTGCCGGCGGCGGCATGGCTGGCCTGGCGCGCGTGCGGCGGCCTGCGCCCGCTGACCGCCCTGCTGCTCTCCGGGATCGGGGTCGCGGTGCCGATGGTCCTGATGTTCTGGGTGAACCAGCAGACCACCGGGCACGCACTGCAGTTCGGCTACGACCAGCTCTGGGGCGCCGGGCATGCGCTGGGGTTTCACGAGGCGGCCTGGGGCACGGCACATACGCCGATGCGCGGGCTCGAACTGCTCGGTCTGTATGCCAGTCGGCTGGGCACCTACCTGTTCGAAACGCCGTTTCCGTCGACGCTGTTCGCTGGCCTCGGGCTCTGGATGCACGGCCGAATGGCGGCGTTCGATCGCTATTGGATGGCGGCGCTCGTCCTGCTCGGTGCCGGGTACTGGGCCTACTGGCACGACGGGTTCTATCTCGGCCCGCGATTCCTGTTTGCGGCGCTTCCCGTCTTGGTGCTCTGGAGCGCACGTGGCCTGCGCGCCCTGTTGGCCATGACCCGGCCGCAGACGGCGGCCCGCCGCGGTTTGCTCGCCGGACTTGGCCTGGCCGCACTCCTCTCAGCCGTTTCCCTCGTGGTCGTGCGGGTGCCGACGTACCGCAACGGCATGGTCTCGATGCGCATCGACCCGGCGCGGGAGGCCGCCGCCGCGGGAGTCTCGAACGCGGTGGTGCTGGTACAGGAGAGCTGGGGTGCCCAGCTCATGGTGCGGATGTGGGCCTCCGGTATTTCTCGGGCCGACGCCGAGCGGTTCTATCGCGGGGTTGACGCCTGCCGGTTGGATGTCGTGCTCACGGCGCGCACGGCGGCCGGGATCCGCGGCGAGGCGCTGGCCGCCGAGTTGCGCCCCCTGCTCGCCGACTCAGCCCGGCTGATTCCCAGCGAACGCTCGCCGGACTTCACGGAGCGCCAGGATCCCCGTCTCGCCTATCCCCCGGTTTGCGAGCAGCGCATCGCCGAGGATCGTGCAGGCTACACGCTGTATGCACCCTGGCGCCTGGCGGTGGACGGCAACGCGTATCTCCGCTGGTTGCCGGGGCGCGAGGCCGAGGTCCAGCGTGCCTTTCCGGGCCGCGCGGTGTATCGCGTGCGTCGCGCCGGTCCGTCGGTGCATGCACCATTGGTGCTGTCA
>JAYQOZ010000291.1:0-2201 GCA_038145035.1 Gemmatimonadaceae bacterium
CCCCTCCCCCGGCCCCCGGCGCCCCCGCCGCCCCCGCCGCCGGGCGGGCTGCGCCGCGACCATCACTCTACGGCGGAGCACGGCGGGCGAAGGACGGAAAAGACCAGGACGTTGTCCGGGGACACACTGCACTTCACTTTCGGCCTACCAGCTCCGTCCTACCTCTTTGGATGCGAGAGGTGGGACTCGAACCCACACGCCTTGCGGCACGGGATCCTAAGTCCCGGGCGTCTACCAAATTCCGCCACTCTCGCGCTGACCCGGGAAACATGGGCCGCCATCCCCGAAAAGGCCACGGGCGGCGCGGCGCCCTGCGCCACGCCGCCCCAAGGACCCTGTCCGGGCGTTCCTAGTTCGTCCGGAGATTCACCACGACCGTGCCGCCGCCCTGGCCCTGCACGCCGCGGAACACCAGCAGGCTCACGATGTCGCCCGATCGCGTCCGGTCCAGTGCCCGCTGCAGGTCGTCCACGCTCGAGATCCTGGCCTTTGGCTGCGGATACAGGACCTCGGCGATCACGTCGTTCACGATCAGTCGGTTGTCCGCGGCCGGGCCAGCCGGATCCACCGACGTCACCCGCAGCCCGCGGTACTGCTCGGGGATGCGTCGCGCGTTCACCAGCTCGCTCGGCACCGGCTCCACGCTGATGCCCAGGCGCGAGGTCGTGGCGGGCTCGCTCGGCTGCTTCGCGGCCTCGGCCACCTGCGGCTCACCGGTCGGCGCCGCCGCGAGGCGCACGCGGAAGGTCTTCCGGCTGCCGTAGCGCCAGGCCTCCAGCTCGACGTTCTCGCCCGGCGCCTTGGCGCGCACCGCCCGCTGCAGCGCGCTCACCCGGTCCACCGGCCTGCCGTCGACCTTGGTGTTGTTGTCGCCGGGCTCGAGGCCTGCGCGCTGCGCCGGCGAGTCCGCGCCGGAGTAGCCGCTCACCTTTACGCCGCTGATGCTGCGGAGGCCGGCCACCTGTGCGTCCTCGGGCGTCACCTCGTTGATGCCGATGCCCAGCACCGCGCGGCGGACCTCGCCGTGCTCGATCAGGTCGTCCATGACCTGCCTGGCCAGCGTGATCGGGATGGCGAAGCCGTAGCCGGAGTAGAATCCCGTCTGCGAGGCGATGGCGGTATTGATGCCGATGACCTCGCCCTTGGAGTTCACCAGCGGCCCGCCCGAGTTGCCGGGGTTGATGGCCGCGTCGGTCTGGATGAAGTCGGTGATCGCATAGGTGTCGGTGTTCAGGCCCGGCAGGCCGCGGCCCTTCGCGCTCACAATGCCGGCGGTGACCGTGAAGTCCAGGCCCAGGGGATTGCCGATGGCCAGCACCCACTCGCCGATGCGCAATGTCTCGTCGTCGCCGAACGTCAGCGGCGTGAAGTTGCGACCCTCGATCTTGAGCACTGCCACGTCCGTGCTCGGGTCGCGCCCCACGATCCTGGCGTCGAACACCCGCCGGTCCTGCATCGAGACCTTCACGCGGTCCGCGCCCTCGACCACGTGGTTGTTCGTCAGGATGTATCCGTCCCGGGAGACGACGAAGCCGCTGCCGGTGGCCTCCTGCGGCTGTTGCTGCTGCTGGCCCTCGGGGATACGGAAGAACTCCTCGAAGCCCGGCGGCAGCTGGCGGCCCCGGTTCGTGCGGGCCCGGCGGTCGCGCTCGGCCTGGATCGAGACCACGGCCGGCGTGATGTATTCCGCGATCGACACGAAGGCGTCGCTGGCCTCGGCGATCGTGCGCACCTCGTCGGTGCGGGGACGGGGGGCGGCCTGCTGCGGGGCAGCGCCACCCTGGGCGAAGATGCGGTCGGTCCAGTCCATCGACGAGGCAAACACCACACCGCCGACGAAGGCGACCGTTGCTGCAATGAGGATCTTGGTCCGGTTCACGCGAAGTCCCATGAGCTGAAGGTAGCGAAGGGGACCCCGAGATGGCGGCCCCCTTCCGTTACGACTGCCACTCTCTCCGATAAGTACCGAACGCCGGCAAGATGGTTTCCACGTCCACCATTACTTCTTGTCGTCGACGATCTCGAAGTCCGCCTCGACCACCTCGTCCTTCTTCTCAGCCTCGGCCGGGGCCTCGGCGGGCGGCTCGCCCTCCGCACCCGGCGCCGCGCCGGCGGCGTACACCGCCTGGCCGGGGGGCAGGTAGGCCGCCGGGTGGTAGACCCGGCCCGCCCTAAACACGGCCCGGGGCGACCCCCCGGGG
>JAYQOZ010000291.1:2211-3349 GCA_038145035.1 Gemmatimonadaceae bacterium
ACCTCGGCCATGTCCTCGCCCCGGTGCGCCTTGCGGGCGCGCTCCACGGCGCTGTCGAGACGGGTCTTGAGCTCGGCCGGCACCTTGTCGGCCCACTCCTTCGACTCCTTCTCCACCTGGTAGGCCAGGGTGTCGAGGCGGTTGCGTGTGTCGATCTCCTCGCGCTTCCGCTTGTCCTCGGACGCGTTCTTCTCGGCGTCCTTCACCATCCGGTCGATCTCGGCGTCCGAGAGCCCGCTGGAGGCCTCGATGCGGATCTTCTGCTCCTTGCCGGTGGCCTTGTCGCGCGCCGTCACGTGCAGGATGCCGTTGGCGTCGATGTCGAAGGTGACCTCGACCTGCGGCATGCCGCGCGGGGCCGGCGGGATCCCGGTCAGCTGGAACTTGCCGATCGTCTTGTTGTGCAGCGCCAGCTCGCGCTCGCCCTGCAGCACGTGGATCTCGACCGTCGTCTGGTTGTCGTCGGCCGTGGAGAAGGTCTCCGACTTCTTGGTCGGGATGGTCGTGTTCCGCGGGATGAGCACCGTGGTCACGCCGCCCAGCGTCTCGATGCCCAGCGAAAGCGGGGTCACGTCGAGCAGCAGCACGTCCTTCTGCTCGCCGGTGAGCACCGCGCCCTGGATGGCCGCGCCCACGGCGACGACCTCGTCCGGGTTCACGCCCTTGTTGGGCTCCTTCTTGAAGAAGTCCTTGACGATCTCCTGGATCTTCGGGATGCGGGTGGAGCCGCCCACGAGGATCACTTCATCGATGTCCGACGGCTGCAGGCCGGCGTCCTTGAGGGCCTTCTGCATCGGCGGGATCGAGCGCTGCACGAGGTCGTCCACCAGCTGCTCGAACTTGGCGCGGGAGAGCTGGTAGTTGAGGTGCTTCGGGCCCGAGGCATCGGCCGTGATGAACGGAAGGTTGATGTCGGTGTTCGTGGTGCCCGAGAGCTCGATCTTGGCCTTCTCCGCGGCCTCCTTCAGGCGCTGGAGCGCCATCGGGTCCTTGGACAGGTCGATGCCCTGGTCCTTCTTGAATTCCGCCACGAGCCAGTCGATGACCTTCTGGTCGAAGTCGTCGCCGCCGAGGTGCGTGTCGCCGTTGGTGGACTTCACCTCGAACTGCCGCGTACCGTCCACCTCGTACAGCTCCA
>JAYQOZ010000292.1:0-3326 GCA_038145035.1 Gemmatimonadaceae bacterium
GGCTAGGGCCAGCAGGTCGGCAGTGGTGGCGCCGCGGCGGAGATAGTCCATCGCGGCCTTGAGCTGCGTGTCCTCCGGCAGCTCACGACGCTTGGCGGTGGAGTCGCCGAAGGCGAGCCGGGCGATGCGGTTGAGCAGGAGGCGGTCCACGTACTCAGTGCCCGCGTCCCACTCGGCGCGGTCGACCGTCACGCCCTTGGCCACGAGTCGTTGGCGGAAGGCCTCACGCATGTCGGCGGTCACGGTGAAGTCCGGCCGCACCTTGTCCTTCATGCTGAACGCGTAGTCGTAGAGCGCCAGATAGACGTCCTGGGAGCGCGGCACGAGGGCCCGGGCCAGCCTCTGCTCCGCCGACGAGATTGTGTCGTACGGGATGATCACGTCGGGCGTGATGGCCCCGCCGCCGAAGACGAGGCGACCGCCATCCGAGCGGAAGACCGGACGGGAGGTGCGGACCGCGTCGGTCTCGAGCGAGTCCGGCTGCACCTCCACCAGACGGCCGTTGCCGTCGAGCACGCGCTCCTTCTGGATGGAGCGCCCGCTGGGCGTATACCACTTGCCGGTCGTGAGCTTGATGGCATAGCCACCCTCGAGGCGGTAGACCGTCTGCACGAGGCCCTTGCCGAAGGACGTCGTGCCCATGAGGAGGGCGCGGTCGTGGTCCTGCAGCGCGCCGGCGACGATCTCCGAGGCGGAGGCCGTGTAGCCGTCGGTGAGGATGACCATCGGGATGTCCGGCGCGAGCGGCGTTGCCTCGGCGACGTAGCGCTCGATCTGGCCGGCGCGGCCGCGGACGCTGGCGAGCTCCTTGCCGCGCGGGAGGAAGAAGTTCGTCATCTCCAGCGCCTGGTCGAGGAAGCCGCCGGAGTTGCCGCGGAGGTCCATGACGATGGAGGTGGCACCCTCGGCGCGGAGACGCTGGTACTGCTCTGCGAACTCGCGGGTGGCCGTCTCGTTGAACTGCTGGAGCGGGATGTAGCCGATCGTCTCGTCCAGCATGATGGCGAAGGGAATCGCCGGAATGCGGATGGTGCGGCGCGTGAACTCGACCTCGAAGGGCTGTGCGACGCCGGGGCGGGCGAAGCGGGCCTTCACCTTGCTGCCGGGCACGCCGCGCAGGCCGCCCGAGACCTGGTCAATGCGCCAGCCGCGGGTGGAACTCGTGTCCACGCCGATGATGCGGTCGCCCTCACGAATGCCGGCTTCCTCGGCCGGCGTGTGCGGATAGACGCGGCTCACGATGATCGTGCCTTCCTGGTCCTCGATGAGCATGCCGACGCCGCCGTAGAAGCCGCCAGTCGAGGTGTTGAACTCCTCGAGCTGCTTGGGCGTGTACAGCTCCGAGTAGGGATCGCGGAGTTCCTCGACGAGGCCGCGCGCGGCGCGCTCGTAGAGTTCGCCCACGCCCACGGAATCGACGTAGCGCTCCCCGACCAGCTGCAGCACCTGATCGAACAGTCGGGCGCTGTTGACCGTGGTCCGTTCCTGCACCACGAAGGCCCCGATGGCGAGCGGGACAAGGATGGTGGCGAGGATGGCGAGCGTGCGACGACGGAGCATGCGAGGTGACTCGGTCCAGAGGTTCAGAGGCTCTACGGAACGTAGTCAGCCAATACGCGACGGGCCACCGCTAGTTCCAGTGGTACTCCACCCGCCACGCGCGCCCGTCCTGCACGAAGCGGGCCCGCTTGGCGATGCCCGCGGCAAGCAGCATTTCGTGCGCGGGCTGCAGGACGCGCTGCAGGTGCGACGGATATCGCTGGGTCAGGGGGAGCAGCTCGGCGAGGCGCTCAAGCGGGAGGGTCCAGGTGGCCTCGCCGTGCTCACTGCGGTGGGCCTCGAGCAGGCGATACAGGCGCCGCGCCACCGGTGACGACAGCGCCACGTACTTCGAGGCAAGCAGGCTCACCGTATGGCCGACCGCGATGTTGCCCCGCAGCTGGGGGGCGATGGTGACGCGTGCGTCGCCGGGCTCGTTCGACGCGAGCGCGGGAAAGAGCGCAAGCTGATCGCGATCGGTCAGGCGCCGTCGATCGATGGCGACGGCAGAGAGGATCGTGAACCGTGTGATCGGGCGGGCGCGCCTGACGGCGTCGGTCCATGCGCCCTCGCTCTCGAGGACGGTGCGCTCGAGCCGGGAAAGCGCGCCACGGAGCTGTTCGTACGTGCGCCCGTCCACCCGGCGGCCCATGGAGCGCAGGAAGGCATGCAGCGTGAACGCGAGCGTGCCGTCCGCCGGTGCCTCCGCTTCCTGATAGCGGCGCATCACCTCGACGTAGACATCCTGGTCGAAGGTGCCGGGCAGACGTTCCCCGGCCGCGGGGAGGACTCGCCAGCGCCCGCCGTTGTCTGCCGTGACGGCGACGACGGTGTCATCCGAGGAATCGGAGAGGCGAAAGAGCGGAAGGCCTTCGAGGGCACGGTCGAGGAGCACCGTGCGCGCCTGGGGCCTGCGCCGCGCGGCGGGAGGCATGCGCCGCTAATGTGTGTCCCGCACGTGAATGCGGGCAAGAGGGAGCCTACCGCAACTCCTCGCGTCCGAGCGCGGCACGGACGGCCTCTCGGAGCGCAACCAGTCCCGAGTCGTGGGCGGCCGGTGAGTCGTCGCGGACGTGGAGCTCGATGCCGTCCGCGACGGCGATGCGTCGCCAGGAGGCGGGTCCAGCGTCCTCGGCGCGCGCCGCCGCCGCGAGGCCGTTGTCGAGTGCGGGCGCGAGGGCCGAGGCGACCCGCTTCTCCAGCTGATCTCCCTGCAGGTCGTGCAGCTCCGCCTTGATGGCGTCGAGTGTCTGGCCCTCGCGTTGGCGGATCTTGATGGCCAGCAGCTGCAGCAGGTGCTTGTAATGGTACGTCGCAGCGGTGCCCTTGCCCTCGGGATGGTCAAGAAGTCCGCTGGCCACGTAGAAGCGGATCGCGCGCGCACTCGGCGTGGCGCGTGCCGACGTATTGGTCGGACGCATGCCCGCGGCGTCCACAAGTGCGGTGGCGTGGGCAGCGAGCCCTCGTGCGTTCCACGGGGCGTGCTTCGCGTGGGCGCGAAGAAGGGCGACAGGCGAGTCCGACATCGTCCGCAAATGCTAACGCGGAACGGGCGAGTCGGATAGTTCGTCTATCGCCCTTGTGTGGCGATGCCTACTTCTTTTTCGCGGGCTTCTTCGCCGGCTTCTTCGCGGCTCCCTTGGCCGACCTGGCGGCTTTCTTCACCGCCTTGGCCGGCTTCTTGGCCACCTTCTTGACGGCCTTCTTCACCACCTTTTTCGCAGGCTTCTTGACCGTGTTGTGGTTCTTCTACTTGACGGGGGTCGAGACCGGCCGCTGCCGGGGCG
>JAYQOZ010000293.1:0-3322 GCA_038145035.1 Gemmatimonadaceae bacterium
GGGCCGCCCTTTCCGTCCTCAGGCATCGGCCCCACCTTTTCGAAGCCTTGCGGGACCCGGGCCTCGGAAGGAACTCCGTCGGTGTTGCAGTTCCACCAGTCCGGTCGTCCACCCCTGAGACCACCCCGGAGCGCCGTTGGCTTCGGGGCTGCTGCCGTGTCCTACATCAGAGAGTCGTCCGATGCGCGCCTTCCGACCCCTCCTCGCGACCGTCCTGCTCTGCCTGGCCCTCGCTCCGCTCGCTGCGGAGGCGCAGGGGACGGGCCGGACGCATACCGTGAAGCGTGGCGACACCCTCTGGGACCTCGCGCAGACGTATCTGGGCGACCCGTTCAAGTGGCCCGAGATCTATCGGCGCAACACGACCACCGTGGCCGATCCGAACCTGATCTATCCGGACCAGGTCATCGTGATCGACGGAGAGGTGATGGCGACCCCGGGGACCCCGGCGGACGAACCCGCGCCGATCGCGGCGGTCGACACGTCGGCCATGCCCGCGCCGCAGCCCGCGGGTGAGCCGCCGGCGATGACCATCTTCAATCCTGAGCGCTACCGCGTGGTGCGCGGGCAGCGTACCTCCCTGACGATCAATGCGCCCGGCTCTGCGGTGCGCTCCGGGGACTACCTGCAGGCCCCATTCCTGTGGGATCTCAACGGCGTCCAGGGCACCGGCTCCATCGAGGCCACGACGCAGTCGGACGGCATCGGCCTCACGCTGACCCAGCGCCCGATCCAGATCTATGAGACGGTGCACGTCCGGGTGCCGCCGGGCACGCAGGGCGCGCGCAACGAGCGTTTCCTGGTCTTCCGCTACGGCCCCACGCTGAAGGACAAGGCCCGCGTCGTCATTCCCACCGGCATCGTGAAACTGAGCGGTGAGGTCGCCGATGGCAGCGCGATGGGTGTGCTGATCGCGAAGTTCGAGGACGTGTTCGAGACGCACCTCCTGATGGCGCTGGACACGCTGGTGGAGCAGCCGGGCGTCTTCCCGCAGCGGGTGGAGTTCGGGCTGAAGACGACGGTGGCCTATCTCTACGGAGACCCGGTGCTGCCGCCGGTCGGCCACCAGCTGATCTTTGCGGCCGGCGCCTCGGACGGCCTCGTGCCGGGCGACCAGCTGACCCTGCAGCGCGAGGTGGGCAAGGATGATCGCGGCCAGGACCTCCCGCCGCAGAACATCGCCGTCGCACAGATCACGCGGGTCACCCCCTGGGGCGCAAGCGCAATCCTGATCAGCCAGACGGATGGCGGTGTGGCTGCGGGCGTGTCGGCCGTCGTGACGGGGAAGATGCCCTGACCCGGTTAGGAGAGCCGCGCAGCACCTGATATCTTAGAGGGATGACTCCCCAACACGCCCTCGTCACAGGTGGTGCTGGATTCATCGGATCCCACGTGGCGGACGCCCTGCTCGCCGCGGGCTGGTCCGTCACCGTGGTCGACAATCTCTCGAGCGGAAAGCAGCAGCAGGTGCCGTCCGGCGCCCGCTTCGTGTGGGCGGACATCCGCTCCGAGGAGGCCGCCGAGCTGATCCGTGAAGGCCAGTTCGACCTCGTCTGCCACCTGGCCGCGCAGATCGACGTCCGGAAGTCCGTGGCCGATCCCGGCTTCGACGTCGACGTGAACATCAGGGGCACGCTGAATCTGGTCGAGGCCATCCGCGCCTCCGGGCGCGCGACGCGGCTCATCTTCGCGTCAACGGGCGGCGCGGTCTACGGTGACTTCGTCGAGCCGCCGAACCTCGAGACCTATGCCAAGGATCCCGAGAGCCCCTACGGCATCGCCAAGTTCTCGGTGGAGCTCTACCTCTCGTATTACGCGCGGGTGCACGGGCTCGACTACATCGCCCTGCGCTTCGCGAACGTGTTCGGGCCGCGCCAGGATCCGCATGGCGAGGCCGGCGTGGTGGCCATCTTCTGCCAGCGCCTGCTCGACCGCACCCCGCTCAAGGTGTTCGGGGACGGCCAGCAGACGCGCGATTACGTGTTTGTCGGCGACGTCGCCCGCGCGCACGTGCTGGCGTCGGCGCTGCCGACGATTCCGGCGGGCCGCGTCGATGATCGCGCCTTCAACATCGGCACCGCGCGCGAAACCTCGGTGGTGGCGCTGGCCGAGGGCCTGATGCGTGCCTCCGGCCGCACGGTGCCGCTGGACTTCGCCCCCGCAAGGCCCGGGGAACAACAGCGTTCGGTCGTGAGTATCGCCAAGGCCGCGAGCGGCCTCGGCTGGACGCCCCAGGTGGCGCTCGAGGACGGCCTCGCCAAGACCTTTGACTGGTTCGCAACCCGGTGATCTTCCTGCAAATACGGTCGGCCATCCCGTCCACGCGGCTGGACCTCGTCCTCGACGCCTCCGACGAGACCAAGGTGGTCCTGGTGGTGTTGGTGCTGCTGTCGCTGCTCTCCTGGTCGGTGATGCTCTCCAAGTGGCTGGCCTTCCGGCGCGCCGAGCGCTCGGCCGCGGAGTTCATGAAGGAGTTCCACAAGGGCACGCGGCTCGAGGCCGTGGCCGCGCTGGCCAAGCGCTCCAAGCCCAGTGCGCACACGCGGGTGCTGCAGCGGGCGCTGCAGTTCCTGACCGAGACCGGCATGGTGCGTGGCCATGACGGTGCGCCGGCGATGCTCAGCGCCTCGCAGGTGCAGGCCCTCCGTCTGGTCCTCGACGCCGAGACCAACGCCGAGCGCGACCGGCTCGGCAGCTACATCCCCACGCTGGCAATGATCGGCTCGGTGAGTCCGCTGCTCGGACACCTCGGCACGGTGCTCGGCATCATCGAGGCCTTTCTCGGCGTGGCACGCGGCGGCTCCGGCAACCTGGCGGCCATCGCCCCGGGCGTCGCGGAGGCGCTGATCGCGACCGCGACGGCGCTGGCGGTCGCCATCCCCGCGTACTTCGGCTACAACATCTTTGCCGCGCGCCTGAACAAGTTCGACGGGGAGCTGGACGGCTTCGGATCCGAGGTGATCGCGCTGATGGCGCGTGAGGGACGGCTCTAGCATGCGCCGCCGTGGCCGCGGGGAGCGCACGCCGCTCCAGGCGGAGATCAACGTCGTGTCCCTGATCGACGTGATGATGCTGCTGATGATCATCTTCATGATCACGGCGCCGATGATGCAGGGTGGCGTGGACGTGTCGCTGCCGCGGGCCGAGGCGCGCCCCCTCAACGCCCGCTCGGCGCTGGTGGTCTCGGTGACGCGCGAGGGCGGCATCTTCGCCGACGATGTGCAGCTCTCACTCAGCGAATTCCGTGGCACCTTCCGCACGCTGGCCAACAAGGACAATGACTATTTGATGGACCGCACCGCTCAGCGGATGGGTGTTCATT
>JAYQOZ010000294.1:0-3317 GCA_038145035.1 Gemmatimonadaceae bacterium
ACTGAAGGCCGCGCGCCGGTAGGCCCGCGGGCCCGCCGCTGGCCGCCGCCGGAGGGCTGGCAGCGCGCGCCCGAGCCCGGATTCAGCCAGCTTTCGCGTCGTTTCCGGATAGTCGCATAAGAAGCGTTATGTTACCTTCAGTGTCCAAGCCGGGCGGTCGCCGCCTCCGGGACCCGCTGCTAAGCTAGGCCCTCACGGTGCGCATCCTCGACCGCTACGTCATCCGGCAGACCCTCTGGCCCGCCACCCTGGGCCTGATGGTCTTCACCTTCCTGCTCATCATTCCCACGGTCCTCAAGTCCACGGAGGAACTCGTCGCCAAGGGCGTCCCGGCGCCGGTGATCGGGACGCTGATGCTCACGCTGGTGCCATCGGCCCTCGGCCTGGCGATTCCCATGGCGTTGCTGCTGGGCCTACTGGTCGGCTTCGGCCGCCTCTCATCGGACCGCGAGTGGGTCGCCATGCAGGCGTGCGGTGTCAGCCTGTCGCGCCCGCTCTGGCCGGTCATGGCCCTCGCGGGCCTTGCCACGGCGGCCACGCTCTACGTGCTGCTGGCGGCACTGCCGCAGGCCAACCAGGCCTTCCGCGAGATCATGTTCCGCATCCTGTCCGAACGGGCGGAGGGCGAGGTGCGGCCGCGGGTGTTCTTCGACGCCTTCCCGGGTGCCACGCTCTACGTGCGGGACCTGCCGCCCACCGGGGGCTGGCAGGACGTGTTTCTCGCGACCGGCGGCCAGGGTCAGCCGGAGGCCGTCCATGTCGCCCGCCGGGGCCGCGTGCTGATCGACCGGGATCGCCGCCGCGTCGAGATCGTGCTCGAGGATGGCGTGACCCACACGATGGGCGAGGGCGAAAGCTACCGGCCGAGCCGCTGGGCGCAGACCATCCTCAGCGTCGATCCCGACACGATCTTCCCCAAGGCGGGCCCCGCCAAGGGTGAGCGCGAGATGTCGATCGCCGAACTGCGGGCGCGAATCGCCGAGCGCGCAACGCTCGGGGAGTCCACCATCGGCGCCCGGGTGGAGATTCAGAAGAAGTTCTCGATCCCGGTGGCCTGCCTGGTGCTGGGCCTGTTTGGTCTGGCACTGGGCGCCAGCCACCGGCGGGAGGGCAAGCTCTCCAGCTTCGTCATCGGGGTGGTGGTGATCTACGCCTACTACGCCCTGCTCGAGAACTCCTCGAATCTCGCGCGGGGCGGCTACTTTCCCCCCTGGGTCGCAGCCTGGCTGCCGAATCTCCTGTTCGGCATCGCCGGCGTCGTCCTGTTTGTCCGGCGGCTGGGCAGCATCGAGCGGACACGACACCGCCCGAGGCTCGCCCAGGTGGCACTCGCGGCGCTCGGCCGTCTGCGTCCGCGCCGCAGCCCCGGCCCGGGGCTCCTGCGACTGCCCCGTCTGCCCGGCACGAGCCTCCTCGATCGCTACATCATCGTGGCCTACGGGCGGGTGTTTCTCCTCTGCGTCCTCGCCCTGGTCGGCCTGTTCCACATCTCGACGTTCATCGACCTGTCGGACGAGGTCCTGCGGGGTGACGCCACGTGGGCACAGCTGCTCTGGCACCTGTGGTTCGCGACGCCGCAGGCCCTGGCCTACGTCCTCCCGATGTCCGTGCTGCTGGCCACGCTGGTGACCATCGGCCTGCTGACCCGCAACTCCGAGCTCGTGGTCATGAAGGCCTGCGGCATCAGCCTGTACCGGGCTTCGGCGCCACTGCTGCTGACGGCCGCGGCGGTGGCCGGCCTCGGTGTCGCGATGCAGGAAACCCTGCTCGGCCCAGCCAACTATCAGGCCGAGGCGCTCCGCCACGTGATTCGCGGCGGGTCGCCGGAGACGTTCGACGTCCTGCGGAGGCGCTGGGTGGCCGCCCGCAACGGCGAGATCTACCACTTCGGGTACTTCGATCCGCGGACCCGGGCCCTGGTCGACCTCGACACCTACCGGATGGACTTCGCGACCGGCGCGCTGGTCCGGCGGGCCCACGTGACGCGGGCCGTGTTCCGTGACGACCGCGGGGCCTGGATCGGCGATGACGGGTGGACGCGGACGTTCGCCGGCGACACGACGACGCTCGAGCCGATCCATGACACGGTCGTTGACCTGGAGGCGCCCGCCTACTTCTCCACGCAGACGCCGGACCCCGACTTCATGAACTACCCGCAGCTCCGGGACCACATCGCGCGGCTGGAGCGCGGTGGGTTCGACATGCGCCGCCAGCGCGTCGCGCTCGAGCGGAAGCTGTCCTTTCCCCTGGCCACGCTGATCATGGCGCTCATCGGGATTCCGTTCGCGACCACGACCGGCAATCGGGGCGCCCTCTACGGGATCGGCGTCGGCCTGGTGCTCGCCTTCAGTTACTGGGGTGCGCTGAGCGTGTTCGGCGCCATGGGTGCCGCGACGCTGATGACGCCGCTGGTGGCGGCGTGGACGCCGAACCTGCTGTTCTCCTCAGCGGCCGCCTACCTCCTGCTGACCGTCCGGACCTGACCTGGCGGGCCGCCGCGTCAGCTCGACCCGATCGATCCAGATCGTCCCCGACCGCCCGGACGGGGTGTTGACGCCATCCACCACGACCAGGAGCGAGCGGACCGCCTCCGGCGCCGGCGCGTAGTCCGAGGTGACCGGGTCGAGGCGGTCCACGGGCAGCAGCAGCGTCCGGGCCGCCACGTCGACGTAGACCGACCGGCGCCAGCGACGCTCGGTGCCACCTCCCCCAGCCCGGAGCTCAATCGACACCCGCATCGGATGCGACGCCCGCAGGCTGAGCCGCAGCGCGTCGGCGTCCCGCAGGCCGTCGAGCGGCAGCACCGCAGCCGCGAACGGCCCCGACGACTCCGTGCCCCCGAGCCCGAAGCGGAACCGGGCGCCCGTCCGGTCGGCCGGGTCGATGGCCGCCAGGGACTGTGGACTGTGCTCCACCACCCAGTCCTCCCGGCGCCCGCGCGTGATCACGGCCGCGGCCGCCTCGTCCGGCCAGGCCTCGGGCGAGGGTGGACGTCCCCACGCTTCGTCACGCCCGACGAAGATCGCATTGGACACCGCCCACGGCACCGGCGGCGTACCGGGCGCCCCGGCCCGGTCCACCTCGACGCGGTACGCCGCCGGCCCGGGAGCGGCCTCGTGCACCAGGACCGCCGCGTCGGCCTCGGCGACCCTCTGCCCGTTGCGCAGCAGGCGGATGTGCCACCCCGGGCCCGCGGGCACCTCCACGCCGAGCCGCACGGCCCCGGCCGCCGGCCGGCCGGCCCCCCGGCGGGGGGGGGGGGGGCGGGGGGGGGGGGGGGGGGGGGGGGGGGCGGGGCCCGGGCCCGGGGGGGGGGG
>JAYQOZ010000295.1:0-3313 GCA_038145035.1 Gemmatimonadaceae bacterium
CGCGCTGGTCCTTGCGCAGCGGCAGGCCGCCGCGATGCTGCAGCAGCACCAGCGACTTCCGCACCGCCTCGCGGGCAATGGCTCGGTGCGCGGCGCCCCCGAAGCGCGAAGAGCCCGCCAGCGGACGCGCCGCCGGTGCGGGCCGCTCGAAGACGCCGGCCCTGAGCTTCACCGAGAGAATGCGGCGCACGGCGTCGTCGATGCGCGCCATCGGCACGTCACCGCGCGCGACGATGGTCTTGAGCGTGGCGAGCATCCGCCGCCAGTCGAGCGAGACCATCACCATGTCCACGCCGCCGATGATGGCCCGGGCCAATGCGCCATCGAGGGAGTCCTCGAGCTGGTCCACGCCGTCCCAATCGGAGACGACGAAGCCGTCGAAGCCCATCCGGCCCTTGAGCACGGTGGTCAACAGATGGCGGCTGCCGTGACACTTCTCCTTGTTCCAGCTGTTGAACGAGGCCATCACGGTCAGTACGCCGGCGTCCAGCGCCTCGGGATACGCCGCGCCGTGCACCCGCAACAGCTCCTCCTCACTGCAGGCCGTGTCGCCCTGGTCCACGCCGCCGGTGGTGCCGCCGTCGCCCACCCAGTGCTTGGCGCAGGCCATCACGTGTGCATCGCCCATCGTGCCCTGCAGGCCGCGGACGTAGGCGCCGGCATACGACGTTACGATCTCCGGAGCCTCGGAGAAGCTCTCGTAGGTGCGGCCCCAGCGGATGTCGCGCGCCACGGCCAGCGTCGGGGCGAAGGTCCAGTCGAGGCCCGTGGCGGCGACCTCGGCGGCGCAGAGCGCGGCCAGCCGTTCAATCAGTGCAGGGTCGCGCGCCGCGCCGAGCCCGATGTTGTGCGGGAACACCGTGGCGCCGCACACGTTGGCGTGACCGTGCACCGCATCCACCGCGTAGAGGACGGGAATCGGCACACGACCGCCGTCGGTGCGCATCGAGGCGCGCCAATAGGCATCGTGCATCGCCACCCAGTCCTCGACCGTATTGCTGCCGGGGACGGAGCCTCCGCCGCTCAGCACGGAGCCCAACGAGTGCTCATAGACATCGTCGGGCGTGGTGGAGGCGCGTTCGGCCTGGATCATCTGGCCAAGCTTCTGGTCGAGCGAGAGCTGTGCGAGGAGCGCGTCGGCGCGCTCGGCTACGTCTGCGGCCGTGGGTGCCGCGGTCGTGGACATATCGAGGGGTGTCAGTCGAGCAGGGTGAAGTCGAGGCCGAGCGTGGTCGTGGAGTCGCCGCCGATCCAGGCCTCGAAGCGTCCGGCCTCCGTGACCCAGCGGCCATCACGGCCCGCGAAGGACAGGTCCGCTGCCCGAAGCGTGAAGCTGATTGTGCGGCGCTCGCCGGGATGCAGGCGTACGTGCTGGAATCCCGCGAGTTGGCGCACGGGGCGCGTAACGCTGGCCACGGGATCACGCACGTAGCACTGCACCACCTCGAGCACGTCGCGTGGGCCGGTGTTGGTCACGTCCGCACGGAGCGTAATGCTGCCGTCGCGACGGAACGTGGCGTCATCCGCGCGGATGTCGCCGTACTGCACGTGCGAGTACGAGAGCCCGAAGCCGAAGGGAAAGAGCGGCGAGGGGTGCACGTCGAGGTGGAACGACGTGTTGCCCACCGAGAGCTGCGTGGCCCGCGCCGGGATGTCCTCCATCCGGATGATCGTGTCCTCGGTGGCCGGTTTGCCGGTACGCTTCTGCGCGTAGTAAATCGGGATCTGTCCCGTGATGCGGGGCAGGCTCACCGGTAGGCGGCCGCGCGGCTCGGCCTCGCCGAGGAGCAGGTCGGCCAGTGCAGGACCGCCCATCGCGCCGGGGTGGAAGGCGTAGAGCAGCGCGTGCACCTGCGGCACGACGTTGGAGATGGCCAGCGCACGTCCCGCCATCACGATGAGCACCACGGGTGTCCCGGTCTCCGCGATGGCGGCAATCAGCGCCTCCTGTGCGCCGGGCAGCGCAATGTCCGCGCGACAGTGCGCCTCGCCGGAGAGGATGGCCTCCTCGCCGAGCATCAGGATGGCGACATCGGCACGGTCGGCGGCAGCCACGGCCTCGGCGAAGCCGTCCTCGTCGCGGCTGCGGGTGGTGGGCAGGCCCTCCACGTGCTCCACGACGACGTCCGGCCCGAGGCGCTCACGCAGGGCGGGGAGGAACGGGACGCTCAGGTTTGCGTCGCCGTCGAAGATCCAGGTGCCCAGCTGCTCGTGCGGATTGTCCGCGAGCGGACCGATCACGGCCACGCGGCGGAGGCGCGTCGGCTGCAGCGGCAGGGCGCCGCCCGCGTTCTTCAGCAGCACCACGCTCGCCACCGCGGCATCGTAGGCCGCCCGGCGATGCGACTCAGCGCCCGCCGGCGGATACTCCTCCGCCTTGGTTTCGGTGCGCTCAAAGAGACCGAGGCGCAGCTTGAGGCGCAGCACGTTGAGCACCAGCGCGTCGAGCGTCTCCGGCCTCACCTCGCCAGCCTCGACCAGCGCCGCAAGATGATCGGCGTAGCAGGTGCTGGTCATCTCCATATCCACGCCGGCGTTGGCCGCGGCGCGAGCGGAGCCACGATCGTCCGCGGTGAGGCCGTGGGTGGCGAGCTGTCGCACCGAATCCCAGTCGCTGACGACCATGCCATCGAACTTCCACTCGTCGCGCAGCACCCGGCGCAGCAGGAACTCGTTGGCGCTCGCGGGCGTGCCGTCGAGGTCGCTGAACGAGGTCATCACCGTCGCGCAACCGGCCTTGAGCACAGCGTGGAAGGGCGGCAGGTGCACGTTCCGGAGTTCGTTCTCCGGGATGTTCGTGGTGTTGTAGTCGCGCCCTGACTCCGAGGCGCCATAGCCGGCGAAATGCTTGGCGCAGGCCGCGATGCTGCCCTTGGCGCTGAGGTCGTCGCCTTGGAAGCCACGTACGGCGGCGGCCCCGAGCACGCTGGTGAGATAGGGATCCTCGCCGTAGCCCTCGGCCACGCGGCCCCATCGTGGGTCGCGCCCGATGTCCACCATCGGGGCGAAGGTCCAGTTCACGCCGGTCGCCGCCGCCTCGAGCGCGGCGATGCGGGCGCCGCGCTCCACGAGGCCGGCGTCCCACGTCGCCGCCTGACCGAGCGGGATGGGAAACACGGTCTTGAAGCCGTGGATGACGTCGCGACCGACGAGTAGCGGGATGCCGTGCCGGCTCTCCTGTGTGGCCAGGCGCTGCAGCTCGTTGTTGGTGTGGACGTCCACTTCGTTGATGACCGAGCCGATGCGTCCGGCGCGGATCGCGTCGCGCAGCCAGTCGGGGATGTGTCTGCCGCCCGACTGCACCATCTGCAGC
>JAYQOZ010000296.1:0-632 GCA_038145035.1 Gemmatimonadaceae bacterium
CGATGAAAGCGGGGGCACGCTTGACCTAACCGGCCGTCGCGACTACACTTCCGAGGCTATGGAAGGGCGCGTCCGCCCTCCCTTGTTCCCATCATTTGCAGAGAGTCAGGACCAGTGCCGAGAATCGCGTCCGCGAAGAAGAACTTGCGTAAGACCCGCGCGGCCACCGCTCGCAACCGCGCGCAGCGTTCCGCGCTTCGGACGGCGCTGAAGGTGGCGAAGACGACCAGCTCCTCCGCCGACGACAAGGCGACCGCCGTCACGCTGCTTGACCGGGCGGCCCGCAAGGGGTTGATCCACAAGAACGCCGCCGCGCGCCAGAAGTCGAAGCTCGCGAAGGCCGCGAAGTAAGCGCCGCCGCCGCGGCTCGAAGGACGAAAGCGCCGTGCCACCCTCAGGGTGCACGGCGCTTCTTGTTCTTTCCGTCGGCCTGCGGTCCGCGCCTAGCCCCTAGAGCGCCGCGAGTTCCCCACCACAGCGCTCGCAATACCACTCGCTGGGATAGTTCATCGAGCCGCACTCCTGGCACTTGAGCGACTTTATGGTCTGGGTGTTCCGCGCGGGCGGCTTGCCCAACGGGCCTGACTCCTCCTCCTGGGCCGCGGCGGCGGGAGCCGGTGCGGCCGGGCCCT
>JAYQOZ010000296.1:642-3305 GCA_038145035.1 Gemmatimonadaceae bacterium
GCCGGGGGGGGGGGTCCCCCCGGGGGCGTTCCCCCGCGCCGGGGGGGGGGGGGGGGGGCGGGGGGGGGCCCGGGCCCTCCGCAGGCGCCGACGACGCATCCTGCGACGCCGACTCCAGCGGAAGCTGGGGAGCGGCAATCGGTTGGGATGCCCGCGCCGCGGGCGCCCCCGCCGACGTGGACTCCGGCGACGGCATCGGCATTGGCGCCGAGCCGCCGTCGCGAATCGGCTTGGCCGGCGTGCTCTGGCGCCCCACGACCGACTTCAGGAATTCCAGCTCATCGAACTTCGGACCGCCGGACAGCGCCGTCGGGCTGTGAAGCGTCGCCGCCTCGGCGGCTGCGGCGGTGGCATTCGCCGATGGCGCGCTTGGACCTTCCGTGACCGGCGCGATCTCGGCTGCCGCCTGACCGTCGTCCCCGGACTTGCCGCGGGCTTCCGCCAGCAGCGCTCGCGTGCGCCCAAAGACTTCCAGTCGGGCGTCCCGGTCCTTCTCGGCCATCGCGATGCTCGCGTTCAGGGCCGTGAGCTTCTTCTGCCAGTCCTTGTTCTCGAACTCCCCGACGGCGGCACGCAGCTCGCCCTCGACCTTCTCCTCCTCGAGCGCCCGGAGCCGTGCCTCGGCCTCCTCCACTTCCGCCGCATCCTGATCAAGGCCGCCCGACAGCGCCTCCGCCTCGGCGGCGGCGCGCACCTGCGCGTCCGTCAGCTTGGTGAGGTACTCGTCGCGCAGACGGGCGAACACGTGTTCGGGCGTGCCGACACGGCGCTCTTCGAGCTTCGCCAGGTAGCCCTCGTGCTTGCGCTTCTCCGCAAGCAGGGCCTCGAGCGTTTCCAGGTGGGAGGGGTCAGGCTTCTTCATCACGACGTCGGGAACGGGACAATTCGACCAACTGCGCGGGCGGCAATCAGGACCCGCGCCGCATGTTCTACACTTTCCATCCGTTGGTGCGCCACCGTGAGCGAGGGGCCCGCGGTAACCACGCCGTGGTTGGCCATCAGCCACGCCGCGTGTCCTGCAAGATAGGGACGGAACCGTCGCGCGAGCGCTTCAGTTCCGGGGCGCTCAAACGGCACCAGCGCCACCGGTCCTACCCCGAGATCCAGCTCCGGCAGTACGCCGCTCGGCAGGGTCTCCCCCACCACGGCAAATCCCGTGGCGCTGGGCGGATGCGCGTGCACCACGGCCTGGACATCCGGCCGGGACCGGTAGATCTCCAAGTGCACCGCCACCTCGGACGAGGGGCGCTGCCTGCCTTTCGATGCCCCCCCGTACAGGCCGAGAAGCACCAGGTCGGCCGGCTCGACATCCACCTTCGAAAACCCCGCCGGCGTCACGAGGACGCGGTCCCCGCCCAGGCGGACCGAGACGTTCCCATCCTGGCCCGCAATGAGGCCGGCGTGGTACAGCCGTCGGCAGACCTGGACGATCGCTGCCCTTGCCGCGGCCAGGGTCACGTCCGGATCCGCCTACACCACTTGGTGGACGACTTTCCCGCCCACAACGGTACAGGTGGCGAGCCCCGTGAGCCGATGCCCGGCATAGGGCGTGTTGCGCCCCTTTGACCGGAACTGCCTGGGCTCCACCGTCCACTCGCGGGCCGGGTCGAACACGGTCACGTCCGCCGGGGCACCCACCGCGAGGGTTCCGCCGGGCAGCCGGAAGACCTGCGCCGGCCGGCAGGACATGCGGTCCACGAGCTGCGGCAGGTCAAGGATGCCGGGCTGCACCAGGTAGGTGACGTTCACGCCGAGCGCGGTCTCCAGCCCGACGATCCCGTTCGGGGCGTCGGCAAACTCGCGCTCCTTCTCGTCGTAGTGGTGTGGCGCATGGTCCGTCACGAGCAGGTCGATGGTCCCGTCCCTCAGGCCAAGCTGCAGCGCCTCGACGTCCACCGCGGTGCGCAGCGGCGGGTTCATCTTGGCATTCGTGTTGTAGCCCTCGCAGGCCTCCTCGGTCAGCGAGATGTGATGGCTGCAGACCTCGGCAGTGACATTGATTCCCTGGGCCTTGCCCCATCGGACCAGGTCGACCGAGCCCTTCGTGCTCAGGTGACAGAGGTGGATGTGCCCGCCCGTGCGCTTGGCCAGCAGGATGCAGCGGATGACGTCGATCTCCTCCGCCTCCGCCGGAATGCCCTTCAGCCCGAGCCGCGCCGAGACCAGGCCTTCGTTCATCGAGCCGCCGTGCGCGAGCGCCATCACCTCGCAGTGCTCGACGACCGGGATGCCGAACGTGAGCGCATACTCGAGCGCGGACCGCATCAGGTGCGAGTTCTCCACCGGCCTGCCGTCATCCGACACGGCCACGGCGCCGGCAGCGACCATCTCGCCAAACTCGGCGAGCGTCTCGCCCTGCTGGCCGACGGAAATGGCGCCGATGGGATACACCCGGGCGAAGCCGGCCGCCTCGCCCTGGCGCTTCACAAAGCCCACGGTGGCCTGGTTGTCCGTCACCGGCTTGGTGTTGGGCATGGCGCAGACGGCGGTGAAGCCCCCCGACACCGCGGCCCTGGCACCGGAGGCGACGGTCTCGACATCCTCGCGCCCGGGCTCGCGCAGATGCACGTGCACGTCGATGAAGCCAGGCGCGACGACCTGGCCCTTGGCGTCCACGGTGGTCGCGCCGACGGGCGGGGCAATGCGGCCGCCGACCTGGGCGA
>JAYQOZ010000297.1:0-3304 GCA_038145035.1 Gemmatimonadaceae bacterium
CATCAACTGCTTCCCCGTCTATGGGGGCGTGGATCGGGGGATCGTGCCGCTGGACGCCACGCTGGTGGACGGCGTTCCGACGACCCTGAACCGCATGATGGCCGAGGGCACGCTGGACGTGAGCGTCGTCTCCGCGGTGGAGTATGCCCGCGACTGGGAGCGCTACCTGTTGCTGCCAGACCTCGCGATCTCCTGCAGCGGCCCGGTGCGCAGTGTCATGCTCTTCTCCACGCGGCCTGCCCGCGACCTCGACGGCCAGCGCGTCCTGGTGAGCCGTTCGTCGATGACCAGCGTGCACCTGCTGGAGCTGCTCTTCGATCACGTCTGGAAGGCGCGGCCCGTCTTCGTGCCCGGTGACGCCGAGGCCGAGGCCATCGCCAGCGCCCCGCGCGATCCGGACATCGCGGCCCGGCTCGTCATCGGCGACGCCGCCCTCATGCTTCAGGGCGCGGACCATCCGCTGGCCGAGGCTCACGGGGAGCAGTACGGGTTCGTCTACGACCTCGGAGCGGAGTGGAAGGCCTGGACCGGCCTGCCCTTCGTGTTCGCCGTCTGGGTGGCCCAGCGCACGACGCCCGTCGCCGACGCACTCAGGGTGCACACCTCCTTGATCGCCAGCCGCGACTGGGGCCTGAAGCACCTCGACGACCTCGCCGCCCAGGCCGCCCGCGCGACGGGCGTGAGCCACCCCGAGTGCCGCCGCTATTTCGACGGCCTTGACTGGCGCCTCACGCTGCCGGACCTCGAGGGCCTGACGGAGTTCATCCGGCGGCTCGAACTGGCTGGACGCGTTCCCAAGGGCAGACTGGCCTTCCTGCCCGCCTCCGCCGCACACTGAGCGGGGAACGCAATAGTTTTAGGGGGGTCGCCGCGCGCGCCGCTCCGGACGGCGCCCGACCGGTACGGGCTCTCGGGCCACCGTCCTCTGTCCTCCGCCCTTCGCCTTCAGCATGTCCGAAGCCACCGATCTCCTCGCGTACTACGAGAACACGCCGCTCCTCGAGCTCGGCGCCGCGGCCAACGCGGTGCGCCAGCGCCTGCATCCGGAGCCCATCGTCACCTACATCGTGGACCGCAACATCAACTACACGAACGTCTGTGTGGCGGATTGCGGCTTCTGCGCCTTCTATCGGCGTCCGAAGGACGGCGAGGGCTGGACGCTCAGCTACGAGCAGATCGGCGCCAAGATCGACGAGGTGAAGGCGCTCGGCGGCGTGCAGATCCTGATCCAGGGCGGGCACAACCCGTACATCCCGTTCGAGTGGTACCTCGAGCTGCTGAAGTACATCAAGCGGAACCACCCCATCCACGTCCACGGCTTCTCGCCCTCCGAGGTGGACTTCTGGTCCACGCTGTACCGGCTGGATGCCCGCACGGTGATTCAGGAGCTGGTGAAGGCCGGCCTCGACTCGATCCCCGGTGGTGGCGGCGAGATTCTCGTACAGCGCGTGCGCGACAACGTGGCCAGGAAGAAGGCCGGAGCCGACCGCTGGCTCGAGGTGATGGAGATGGCGCACGAGGAGGGCCTCAGGACCTCCTGCACCATGATGTACGGCATCGGCGAGACCAAGGCCGAGCGTGTGGAGCACCTGCTGCGGCTCAAGGATGTGCAGAAGCGCACGAACGGCTTCACGGCGTTCATCTGCTGGCCGCTGCAGCCGGAGAACACGCCGACCATGAGTCACATGCCGAAGACCGATGCGGTGGAGTATCTCCGCACCACGGCCTTTGCGCGCACGGTGCTCGATAATATTCCCAACATCCAGGCCTCCTGGGTGACGATGGGCATGAAGGTCGGCCAGACGGCGCTGCACTACGGGTGCAACGATTTCGGCTCGTTGATGCTCGAGGAGAACGTCGTCTCGGCGGCCAACACCACACATCGCACGAGCATCGAGGAGATGGAGCTGCTCATCCGCGAGGCCGGCTTCACGCCGCGCAGGCGGAAGCAGGACTACAGCCTGCTCGAGCCCTCGCCCGCACACGTGGCCGCCTGATCACCCTCTTCGCATCCGTGGCGGCATCCCGTGAGCCAGGCACCTGACATCCGCGTCGGCATCGGTTACGACTCCCACCGCTTTGCGGAGGGGCACGGCGTGCTATTGGCCGGCGTGCTGATCCCGGCGCCGGTGCGCTGCACCGGCCACAGCGACGCCGATGCCGTGAGCCACGCGGTCACCGACGCGCTGCTGGGCGGCGCCGGACTCGGCGACATCGGCGAGATGTTTCCGGACACCAGGGCGGAGAACGCCGGCCGCGACAGCATCGAGATGCTGCGCCTCGCCGTGCAGCGTCTGCGGACGGCCGGCTGGGCGCCCGCGCAGTTGGATGTCACGGTCATCGCCGAGACGCCCAAGATCGGCCCGCACCGCGCGTCCATGCGCGAGAAGCTGGCGGCGGCTCTCGGCGTCACGCCGGAGGATGTCATGGTGAAGGGCAAGACCAACGAAGGCATGGGCTGGATCGGCCGAGGCGAGGGCATCGCGTGCATTGCGGTGGCCACGCTCGTGCGGCGTGCCTGACATCGGGCTCCAGGGACTTGTCGACCGCCTGGCCGGCCTGCCTGTCGAGGCGCTCTACGCGCTGATCTTCGGTGCGTCCTTCACCGAGGGCGTGCTGCCGCCGGTGCCAGGTGACATCGCCGCGGCCTTCCTGGCCTTCCTCTCGGCCCGCTCCGGCGGGCTCTGGATCCCGACCACCCTGGCGGTGGTCTCCGGCAGCGTGGCGGGAAACTGCGTGGTCTGGTGGGTGGGACGCCGGTACGGCGCCGCGTGGATCGCCCACCAGATGGCCCGCTTCCGCCTCGTGAAGGATGAAGCCCGGGCCGAACGCGCCGAGCATCGCATCGAGAATGCCTATCGGGAGTACGGCTGGGTGGCGCTGTTCATCTCGCGCTTCATCCCAGGACTGAGGGCCATGGCGCCGGCCGCCGCGGGCGCCCTGCGGGTGCCCCTCTGGGAGATGGTCGCGATCCTCTTCACGGCCTCCAGCGTGTGGTACAGCATCGTCACCTACGTGGCGTTTCGCGTGGGCAGCGACTGGGAGTCCGTTCGGGCGACCCTGCTGCGCCTCGGCCGCGAAGCGGGCATCGGCGCGAGCCTGCTGGCGGTGGTGGCCGGCCTCGTCGGCTGGTGGCTCTGGCGCCGCCGGCGCGCCGCCGCGCGGTAGATTGCGGGCGTGAGCACGCCCGCCGCCCCGGACGCCATCGCGCGACGCTTCCTGCTGGAGCGCTTCGCCGAGTATCTCGAGCTGGAACTGGGCTCGAGTGCGCGCACGCGCGAGGCCTACCTGCGTGATCTTGCCC
>JAYQOZ010000298.1:0-3300 GCA_038145035.1 Gemmatimonadaceae bacterium
CCGGCCTTCACGCTCTCGCGGATTTCCGCGACGCGCTGCCTGAACGGCGAGAGGCCGGCGGGGAATCCCGTGCTCACCGCAGCCACCGGAATTCCCGATCCCTCGAGCGCCCCGACGGCCGTGGCGACCCACCGATGGTAGACACAGACCGCGGCGACCGTGACGCCGAGCTCGCCGGCCCCCAGCGCCTCAACGACATCATCGCGCAGGGGACGACGCGCCTTGGCGCAGAGCCGCCGCACGTTCCCCGCGGTGTCGTCGCCGGAGAGCGTCGTGAGGTCCATCAGCGTGATGGCCTTCAGCAGCCAGGCCGCCTGCCATTCCTTCTTGACCGTGCGGCGCGTGGGAATCGTGGCCGCCCGGCGTTCCGCGGCACTCCTGTTCACGCGGATGGCCCGGACGACGTCGAGGTCGAGCGGCTGGCCGGCGTTGCGCGGAAGCGTGGAGGCGCTCACGAAATCGAGGGGACGGTGTCGCGGGGCGTCACGGATGCAACCGCGTCATCAGGCGGGGGAAGGCGATGCACTCGCGGATGTGCGGGGTGCCGCAGATCCAGGCCACGGTGCGCTCGAGGCCGAGACCGAAGCCGGAGTGCACGAAGCTGCCGTACTTCCGAAGGTCCAGGTACCAGGAGTACGCCTCGACCGGAAGCTTCTCCTCGTGAATGCGGTGGAGGAGCTTGTCGTAGTCGTCCTCGCGCTGCGAGCCGCCGATGATCTCGCCGTAGCCCTCCGGCGCCAGCATGTCGTCGCAGAGCACGGTCCTGGGGTCGTCGGGGTTCTCCTTCATATAGAACGCCTTCGCTTCCTTCGGATAGTTACAGACGAAGATCGGCGTCTCGTAGTCGGCGACGAGCAGCGCCTCATCCTCGGCACCGAGGTCGTCGCCCCACTGCACCGCGCTGCCCTTGGCCTGCAGCGTCTTCACGGCATCGCCGTAGTCGATGCGCGGGAACGGCGCCTTGATCCTCTCCAGCTTCGCAACGTCGCGCTCCAGCTCCTTGAGCGAAGGCCGTTGCCGCTCGACCACACGCTGCACCAGGAAGGATACGAAATCCTCCTGCAGCCGCATGTTGTCGTGCGTGTCGTAGAAGGCCACCTCGGGCTCGATCATCCAGAACTCGGTGAGGTGGCGACGCGTCTTGGACTTCTCGGCGCGGAAGGTGGGGCCGAAGGTGTAGATCTTGCCAAACGCCGCGGCGAGGGCCTCGCCGTAGAGCTGGCCCGTCTGCGCGAGGTACGCGTTGCCTTCGTCGAAGTACTCGGTGGCGAACAGGCCCGAGCGCTCGCCGATGGCCGCCGTGAGGATCGGCGTGTCGGTACGCAGGAAGCCCCGCTCGTAGAAAAAGTCGTGGATGGCCTGCTCGATCTCGTTGCGGATCCGCATGATTGCCACCTGGCGCGGCGTGCGCAGCCAAAAGTGGCGGTTGTCGAGCAGGAAGTCGACGCCGTGCTCCTTCGGCTGGATCGGATAGTCCTGCGCGCTGGCCCCGATGAGCCGCAGTTCAGTGACGCCAAGTTCGACGCCGCCCGGGGCTCGGGCATCGGCCTTCACCTCGCCGGTGACGGTGAACGAGCACTCGAGCGAGAGGGCCTGGAAGGCCTCCCAGGCCTCGGCGCTCACCTGCGGCTTCACCACCACGCACTGCAGCAGGCCGGTGCCGTCGCGCATGGTAACGAAGGCCACCTTGCCTGAGGAGCGGGTATGGGTGACCCAGCCACTGAGGCTGGCCGTCTGTCCGACCAGTCCGGGGAGGTTGGCGATGCGTGTCGGTTCGGTCGTGCGCGTCATCCACCAAAGCTAGGAGCGTGAGGGAGGGTGCGGTAGCGCGACCCTCGCCCTGCCGTCAGGAGCACGCCTGCCGCATATTGCGGCGTCCCGGACCGGCCGGGCCCCCATCTGGACGCCAACCCAACCGCAATGTCTCCTCGCCGTCTCGCCCTCGCGGCCGCAGCGCTTGCCGCGCTGTCCACCCCTGCACTCACGCCGCTGGCCGCCCAGGGTGGCGGCCCCCCCGCCCGGGCCGCCCCCCCCCAGCCCATGAAGGGGGCCCGCCCCCCCCCCGTTTACCCCCCCCCAAGCACCAGGGAGTCGCGCGACCTGTGGCCCCCAGGCCACCCCAAAGAGTTCGACCTGCTCGGCGACCTGTACACCCTGCCCATCACCGGCGGAAAGGCCACGCGCCTGACCCAGGGCATGGCCTATGACGTGCAACCCCGCTTCTCGCCCGACGGCAAGCGGGTGGCCTTCGTGACCGACCGCAGCGGCGGCGACAACGTCTGGGTGATGTCGGTCGATGGCAAGGACACCCTGCAGCTCACCAAGGGCAACACCAATCTGTACATCTCGCCGGAGTGGACCCCGGACGGTCAGTACGTCGTGGCCTCGCGATCGGGCGGGCTCGGTGGCACCGCGAAGCTCTGGATGTACAACGTGGACGGCGGCAATGGCGTCGCGCTGTCGGCAACCCCGGCGCCGCCGGCCAACCTGAAGATGGTTGGGGCGGCCTACGGCGCCGACCCGCGCTACCTCTGGTTCTCCGCCCGCACCGGCGACTGGCAGTACAACGCCCTCGGACCGCAGTACCAGGTCTACACCTGGGACCGCGAGACCGGGCGAACGGCGCAGATGACCACCCGCTTCGGCTCAGCCTTCCGTCCCGCCCTGTCGCCGGACGGCAAGTACCTCGTGTACGCCACGCGCTTTGAGACGCAGACGGGCCTGCGGCTCCGCGACCTCGCCACGGGTGAGGAGCGCTGGCTGGCCTACCCGGTGCAGCGAGACGAGACCGAGTCCCGCGCGCCGATGGACGCGTACCCCGGCTACTCGTTCACTCCCGACTCGCGCGCCGTCGTCGTGTTCTACGGCGGCGGCATCTGGCGCGTGCCGGTGGACGGCAGCGCGCCCGCCCGCATTCCGTTCGAGGCCGAGGTGGAGCTGGAGATGGGGCCGGAAGTCTCGTTCCAGTACCGCGTGGATACCAGCACCACCTTTACCGCGCGACAGGTCCGCGACCTGGCGCCGTCGCCCGACGGCACCAGGCTCGCCTTTTCGTCGGTGGGCAAGATCTATGTGATGGACCTCCCCAACGGCGCGCCACAGCGCGTGAGCACGTCGACCACCGGCGAGTTCATGCCGGCCTGGTCCCGTGACTCGAAGTCACTGGCCTGGGTGACCTGGCACGACCAGGCCGGTGGCAGCCTCGTGAAAGCCACGATGGGCCGCCGCGGCTGGACGACGCAGACGCTGGCCAGCGGTGCCCTGTACGTCGATCCGGCCTGGTCGCCCGCCGGCGCCCCC
>JAYQOZ010000299.1:0-3291 GCA_038145035.1 Gemmatimonadaceae bacterium
GGGTGGGTGCGCAGATCGTGTCGGAGGGTTACATGGAGCGAGGCGCCGCTCGCGAGGCTGCCGCCGGGCAGACGCAGTCAGGATCCACGAGCCTCGAGACGTCGCGGGCCAAGAGGGCCGCGTCGCCTGCGCCGGGGCTGGAGTTCCCGCGCTATTTCACCTTGCCGGGCGTGGACCCGTTCGACGAGGTCGAATGGGAGGTCCGCCGGGCCCTCATCGGGAACGAGAAGGGCAAGGTGGTCTTCGAGCAGAACGACGTCGAGATCCCGAAGGCCTGGTCGCAGCAGGCCACCAATATCGTCGTCTCCAAGTACTTCCGCGGGCAGATGGGCAGCCCAGAGCGGGAGAGCAGCGTCCGCCAGCTCATCGGCCGCGTGGTGGACACCATCACGCGCTGGGCGCGGGAGCAGCACTATTTCGCCAGCGAGGACGCCCTGCAGGCGTTCAGCGCCGAGCTCAAGCACCTGCTGGTCTACCAGAAGGCCGCCTTCAACAGCCCGGTCTGGTTCAACTGCGGCTTCGAGAAGGCGCCCCAGTGCTCGGCCTGCTTCATCAACTCCGTGCAGGACACGATGGAGTCGATCCTCACGCTGGCCAAGACGGAGGGGATGCTCTTCAAGTTCGGCTCGGGCACCGGCAGCAACCTGTCGGCCATCCGATCGTCGCGGGAGCTGCTGGCGGGCGGCGGCACGGCCAGCGGCCCGGTGTCCTTCATGAAGGGCTACGACGCGTTTGCCGGCGTCATCAAGTCGGGCGGCAAGACGCGCCGCGCTGCGAAGATGGTGATCCTCAACGCCGACCATCCGGATATCGAGGAGTTCATCAACTGCAAGGTCGAGGAGGAGAAGAAGGCCTGGGCGCTGATTGACGCCGGCTACGACGGCTCCTTCACGGGCGTGGCGTACGGGTCGGTGTTCTTCCAGAACTCCAACAACTCCGTCCGCGTGACCGACGACTTCATGCGCGCCGTGCTGGACGACGGGTCCTGGCAGACGAAGGCCGTGATGGACGGCCAGCCGGTGGATACCTACAAGGCGCGCGACCTGATGCGCGGCATCGCCGAGGGCACCTGGGTGTGCGGCGATCCCGGCATGCAGTTCGACACGACGGTCAACGAGTGGCACACCTGCCCGAACACGGATCGCATCAACGCGAGCAACCCGTGCTCGGAGTACATGTTCCTCGACGACTCGGCCTGCAACCTGGCGTCGATCAACCTGATGAAGTTCGTGAAGGACAACGGCGAGCTCGACGTGCAGGCCTTCAAGGCGGCCTGCCGCACGCTGATCACGGCGCAGGAGATCATCGTCCCCAACGCGAGCTACCCGACCAAGTCCATCGAGAAGAACTCGATCGAGTACCGGCCGCTCGGCCTCGGCTACGCGAACCTCGGGGCGCTCCTGATGTCGCGCGGCCTCCCGTACGACAGCGACGAGGGCCGGGCCTACGCCGGGGCCATCACCGCGACCATGACCGGCGAGGCGTACGCCCAGTCGGCGCGGATCGCCCGGGATCATGGCGGGCCGTTCGGCGGCTACGAGCGGAACCAGGAGCCCTTCCTCCGCGTGATGCGCAAGCACCGGGACGCGGTGTCCGAGATCAACCCGAAGTTCGTGCCCGCCGATCTGATGGCCGGCGCGAAGCAGGCCTGGGACGAGGCCGTGGAGCTTGGCGAGGACTTCGGCTACCGCAACGCGCAGGCCACGGTGCTGGCGCCCACCGGGACCATCGGCTTCATGATGGACTGCGACACGACGGGCGTGGAGCCGGACATCGCGCTGGTCAAGTACAAGAAGCTGGTGGGCGGCGGCCTGATGAAGATCGTCAACCAGACCGTGCCGATGGCGCTCGGCAAGCTCGGCTACACGCAGCCCGAGGTGGATGCCATCGTCCACTACATCGACGAGCACGAGACCATCGAGGGCGCGCCGTTCCTCAAGGACGAGCACCTGCCGGTGTTCGACTGCGCCTTCAAGCCGGCCCAGGGTGTCCGCTCGATCCACTACATGGGCCACATCCGGATGATGGGGGCCACCCAGCCGTTCATCTCGGGCGCCATCAGCAAGACGGTGAACGTGCCCCGCGAGGCGACGGTGGAGGACATCGAGAAGGCCTACATCGAGTCGTGGCGGCTCGGGGCCAAGGCCATCTCGATCTACCGGGACGGCAGCAAGCGGACGCAGCCGCTGAACACCTCGAGGGCCGGCGTGGCCGACACCCGGAACACGGCTGGAGCGGGTGCTGCGTCGGACGTGCGGGAGATCGTCAAGGAGGTGGTGAAGGTGGTGGAACGGCCCACCCGGCGCAAGCTGCCGGACGAGCGGCAGTCGATCACACACAAGTTCGACATCGCGGGTCACGAGGGCTACATCACGGTGGGCCTGTTCGACGACGGGATGCCGGGCGAGATCTTCCTGACGATGGCCAAGGAGGGCTCGACGATCTCGGGCTTCGCGGACGCCTTCGCACAGGCGATCTCCTACGCCCTCCAGTACGGCGTGCCGCTGCAGGCGCTGGTGGACAAGTTCAGCCACGCGCGCTTCGAGCCGTCGGGGATGACGAAGAACCCCGAGGTGCGGTTCGCCAAGTCGATCGTCGACTACATCTTCCGGTGGATGGCCACCAAGTTCCTCTCGCCGGACGCGCAGTTCCGGGCGGGGGTGAACGTGAAGGAGGAGGCGGCGCCGGCGGTGGCGGCGGCCCCTGCCTCCGCGGCTCCGGTGGCGGCAGCGCCGGTGGCGAAGGCCGAGGCCGCGAGCCCGAGGGGCTCCGAGTTCGCCGCGATCCAGAACCAGGAGGATGCGCCGCCCTGCAGCACCTGCGGCAGCATCATGATCCGCAGCGGCGCGTGCTACAAGTGCGCCAACTGCGGGACGACAAGTGGGTGCGCCTAGCGCACCCACTGTCGTGACCGACAGCATCTACCGGACCGGCTTAACGCCGGTCCTTGAGCTGCGCCTGACGCGGTCCCTGCGGACTGTGTCTGGCGGAACGGCTTAGCGCCGTTCCACGGCGTCTATCGGAACGGCCCTGGCGAGGGTGCTTGCCGGGGCCGTTTCGTTTTGGGGGAACAGGGGTCGATGGAGAAGCGGCGGATCGGTGCGCTTGAGGTCTCGGTGGTTGGCGTGGGCTGCAATACGTTCGGATGGCCCGTGCTGCCGAACACGCTGGATGCGGCGGGTACGGCGGAGGTCGTGCACGCGGCGCTCGACGCGGGCATCACCTTCTTCGATACGGCCGAGTCCTACGGCGAGAGCGAGGTCCTGCTGGGGCAGGCCCTTCAGGGCCGGC
>JAYQOZ010000300.1:0-3286 GCA_038145035.1 Gemmatimonadaceae bacterium
CTCGACTCAGGTGTGCGGCGCGGCACGGACGTATTCAAGGCGCGCGCGCTCGGCGCCGATGCCGTCGGCATCGGGCGACCATACCTGTGGGGCCTGGGCGCCTTCGGTGAGGCGGGCGTGGCACGCGTGCTGCGGCTGCTCAAGGCGGAGCTTCGCACGGTGATGGCGATCGGCGGGGTGCGGCGCATCGCGGATATCGGCGACGACGCGGTGCTGCGGATAGGCTAGCGCCCTGGAGGCGGGTACGCGCCGGTGCTGCGTCCGGCCTCAGCGCTCCACCACGAGCGTCGCCGTGGCTGCATCGATCTGCCAGCGCGTCCCCCGCAACAATACCCGCGCCGCAGGGCTCTCCAGCGCCATGGGCGGCTGCCCCACCTGCGGCACCAGCTGCATGCCGGGAAACGTGAGCAGGAATGGCACCTGCTCCACCCGCCCGGCCATTGCCGCCAGATCCGGCGCCCGGCCCAGCGTGAGCATCCCCGCGCGCTCGTCCACCTGCGGATGCAGCGGCCAGAGCGCATCGAGGCCCACACGGACCTCGTCGAGTGACGCGGTCGGATTCTCGAACGCCTCCACTCGCTCCAACTGCCGGTCGCCGATCCAGATGCTCACGTAGCCATCCCGTAGCCGCAGCGTCTCGACCGCTCGCCGGCCCAGCTGCAGTCCGCGCACCCGCACATCGAGCACCGCGGTCAGGTCCTCCCCGCCGCGTGTGGCGCGCAGCGCAAGGCTGCCGAGGCTCTGCGGCTCGCTGTTGGGCGTCAGCGGCACCGCGACCACGGGCCCGGATGCCATCGCGACGCGATACGGCGCCATCGCCGCAATCGCGCGGCGCACGGCCACCGGGTCCGCTCCGAAGCGCTGCGCCTCCTGGAACAGGATCTCTGCGATCCGAAACCGACCGCGCGACGCGAGATACGACGCCAGTGCACCGCGGGGCGCGGGTGAACGCGGGGCCGCGTCCGCCGCCGCATAGAGTGCATCCTCCGCCGCCGCGAGTCGTCCGACCGCGAGCATGGAGTCGGCACGCGTCGGCGCCGGGGGTGGGGTCCGCGGCGCCTGGCCCGCGGCTGTCGGCCGCTGGGCGGTCAGCGGCGCCGCCCAGAGCAGCGCTGCGACCGCGAGGGCGGCGTTAAGGGATCGCCGCGCGCAGGGCAGCGGCAAACTCGGGCGCCGTGGCGTAGCGATCAATCGCCTCGCGGGCCATGCCCTTGAGGAGGACTGCGTCCACCGCCTCGGGAATGTCCGGCCGGTGCTTCCGCGCCGGCGTCGGCTCGTTGCGCAGTCGCGCAATCATCATCACCTGCTGGTTGCTCCCCTCGAACGGCAGCTTCGAGGTCAGCATCTCGTACGTCATGAGGGCCAGCGAGTAGATGTCCGTGCGCTGGTCGAGCAGCTTGCCGCGCAGCTGCTCCGGGCTCATGAATTCCGGTGTGCCGAGGATGATGCCGGTGGCGGTGAGCTTCTGCAGTTCGCCGCCGACCTTCTTCTCCTTGGCCAGTCCGAAATCCATCACCACCGCGAACTCCACCCCGTCGGGCTTCTTGCAGATCATGATGTTTTCGGGCTTCAGGTCGCGGTGCACGATGCCCAGCTGGTGCGCCACCTGCAGCCCGTCGGCGATCTGCGTGATGAACATCGCCGTGTCCTGCAGCGTCGTCTTGCCCACGCGGTAGTTGCGGTCGGAGAGGATCTCCCCCTCCACGTACGGCATCACGATGTAGACCAGTCCCTCCTCGGTCTCGCCCATCCGCACGATGTGGCAGACGTTCGGATGCGCGAGCCGGATGCCCAGCGCGGCCTCGCGGCGTAACCGGGCCATCGCGTTCTCATCGCTGCTCAGGTTGGGGGAGAGAATCTTGATGGCATAGCGCTCGTTCGAGGACACGTCGCGCGCCAGATACACATGCGACATGCCACCCTCGCCCACCTTCTTCACGATGGCGTAGCGGCGGTCGAGCACCTGCCCGGTCATGTTCGCGTGGCTGGTGGCTGCGGACTTATGCGTCGCCGCGCTCACCGGCGCGTCGGGATTCCGCATCGCCGTGGCCCGCGAGATGGGATCGGCGGGAGAAAGCCGCGTGCCGTCCTTCGTGCAGAAACGTGCTTCCTCGGGATAGGTCGTCCCGCAGGTCGGGCATTTCATCGACATCAGCTGCGTCCCTCCGGCACGCCGGCACCGAGCAGGGCGCGGATTCCGTCGTATTCAATGTTGGCGCCGCTGAGCACGGCGACGGTCGGACCCAACGGCTTCACGATGCCGTCGAGCAGCGCCGCCAGCGTGATGGCCCCGCTGGGCTCGGTGACGAGCTTGAGGCGATCCATCGCGTACTGCATCGCACAGGGCAGCAGTCCGTCACGCACGGTGACCACGTCGTCGAGACAGGCCTGCAGGTGATGGAAGTTGCGTGTCCCGATGCGTACCGCCAGCAAGCCGTCGGCCAGCCCATCGGGATTCGCCGCAATGGTCACCGGTTCGCCCGCCTCACGGGCCTTCGAGTACTTGGGCGAGCCCTCGGGCTCCACACCGATCACGCGTGCCTGCGGGGCCAGCAGCTTGATGGCCCGCGCCACGCCCGCGCTCAGTCCACCGCCGCCAATCGGCACCAGCACCGTGCCTACCGCTGGCAGGTCCTCGGCAATCTCCAGGCCGCAGGTGCCCTGCCCCGCGATGATGGTCGAATCGTCGAACGGCGGCACGAAGGTGAGGTCCTCCGCCGCCTGAATTTCCCTCGCCTTGGCGATGCGTTCCGCCGTCGTGATGCCCTCGTAGAGACAGCGCGCACCCAGGCGCTCGGCGCCTACGCGCTTGGCGCGCGGCACGGTGGTCGGCATCACGATCGTCGCCGGCACGCCGAAGAGCTTTGCTGCCAGCGCCACCGCCTGGCCGTGGTTGCCGGAGCTCGCCGTGATCACGCCCTTGTTGCGCGCCTCGGCCGGCAGGTTCGCGACGTAGTTGTAGCCACCGCGGAACTTGAAGGCGCCCCCGCGCTGCAGGCCTTCGGGTTTTACGAAGGCCGGAACGCCAAGTCGTTCGGACAGGTCATCGGCCCGCAGCAAGGGCGTCCGCACCGCCACGCCCCGCAGCGTGTCAGCGGCGGAGCGCAGGTCGTCGAGCGAGACCAGGGAGTCGAGGGCGAGGGCGGTGGTCATGGGTGGGGGATCTGGAGGGAATTTGCCCCCCGCCTCCCCCCGCCGCAACGCAAATGGCGCCGCGCGCGCCCGGCGTTGAGCGTCAGCGGCGCACCTCAGCGGCGCACCTCAGGGGCGCGTCGCTGGGGCCGTG
>JAYQOZ010000301.1:0-2566 GCA_038145035.1 Gemmatimonadaceae bacterium
GCGTTCCGCTTCCCCCACCCACTCCAGCTCGTCGCGGGCGAGCTCGCGCACGGACTCCGGACGCTCCAGTGGACGGGCACCCAGCACGCGACCACCCGGGGTGACGCAGCGCACGGCATCGAGCACGATGGGCATGGAGGTATCGGCCGCAAGGGCGGCGGCGCGGAAGGTCCCGTCCGTGAACGGCAGCGCCAGGTCCGGCAGGTGCACGGCGCTCACCCCGTCCACGCGCTCCGCCGCCGCCCCGAGGACGACCGCGCGCACGTCGACCAGGCGCACGATCGCGCCCGCGTAGGCCGCATAGGCCCCGGTCAGGAGCACGGCGCCGCCCGGCTCGGCGAGCCCGAGCAGCGCGATGACGCGCAGCGCACGCTCCGCGTCCGGCGCCGCGACGGGTGATGGATCCGCCGGCGCCTCGGGAAACCGCAGGTGGCCGTCCTCAATCCGTGCCTCGAGCCGGCACACGGGACAGCCGGCAACGCCCTCGATGAGCTCACGCTCCACCGTCCGCTGCGCCACGACAATCAACGGCGTCGGGGCGTGCGGGCGCGGGCAGCAGAGGCGTTCGGCGAGTTCGAGGCGCATCAGGGAGGTGTGGTGGAGGTGGCGAAGGGCTAAATTACCGGGTTCCGTGCCACGTGTCTGCGTGTGCCCCGCGCGGTGACCCCTCTCCCGCCCCGTCATGCTGGAATTCGCAAAGTCCGAGTCCTACTCACTCGGCGTCGAGGTCGAACTCGCCATCGTGGACCGCCAGACGCTGGAGCTGGCGCCCAAGGCCGCACAGCTGCTGAGCCGCTGGAGCGGCCCCCCGCGGCTTTCGCCGGAGTTCTTTCAGTCGATGCTCGAGATGAACACGGGCATCTGCCACAGCGCGGCGGAGGCCGAGGCCGACCTGCGCTCGACGGCCCGCAAGCTGATGCCGCTGGCCCGCGAGCTGGGCGTGCGCTTCCTCTCAACGGGCACGCATCCCACGGCGCGATACCAGGAGCGCAAGCTCTTTCCGCACGAACGCTACCACGGCCTGCTGGCGCGCAACCAGTGGATTGCGCGGCGCCTGCTGATCTTCGGGTTGCACGTGCACATCGGCATGCCGGACCCGGAGACAGCGATTGCGGTGCAGAACGAGCTGCTCCTTGACCTTGGCCTGCTGCTGGCCTGCTCGACGAGCTCACCGTTCAACCAGGGCGAGTCCACGGGCCTGGCCTCCTCGCGCATTACGGTGTTCGAGGCCCTGCCCACCGGCGGGATGCCGGCGCTGGTGCACGACTGGACGGAGTTCTGCGAACTGGTGGCGATCCTGCAGAGGGCGCACGCGATCACGGACCTGAAGGACCTCTGGTGGGACATCCGCCCGAGCCCGAGGTACGGCACGGTAGAGATTCGCGTCTGTGACGGCCTGGCATCGCTGCGGGAGACGGCAATGATCGTGGACCTGGCGCAGGGCCTGGCCCGTCGTGCGGGCGCCCGGGTGGCCGCTGGGCAGCAGCGTGGGATGCCCCCGGCGTGGCGGGTGCGCGAGAACAAGTGGCGCGCCTCACGCCATGGCATGGAGGCGGAGTACATCACGAGCGACGACGGCAACACGATGCCGGTGCGCGCGTACCTTCGGAAGACGCTCGAGGAACTCACCACCGACGGCTACATGCCCGGCGACACGGTCTATGCCGAGATGCTCCGTGCGCTTGCGGACGGGGCCCCGACCAGCGCCGAGCGGCAGCGGGCGCTTTACGAGCGGACACGGAGCTTCGATCAGGTCACGATGGCGCTGGCGGATGAGTTCGAGAACGACCTGAACACGGGGACCGGGGCGGGCTGAGTCGGGGTCCCTGTCTCCGTGCCTCCGTGGTCTTCGGTTGCGGCGTACCTAGCCTAGGACCGGGACAGCCTCAGCTCATCGATATCCACGTGCGCCGGGCGAGTCACGGCCCAGAGCACCGCATCCGCCACATCCTCAGGTCGCAGCATGTCCGCGCGATTGGGCAGGTGCGCCGAAGCATCGGGATCGTGCGGATTCCAGATCGATGTATCCGTCGCCGCCGGCGACACCAAGGTGGTGCGAATCCCCGAGCCGCGCGTCTCGGCGCGCAGGGCCTCGACTCCCGCGCGGAGGGCGTGCTTGCTCGCCGCATATACGGCATTCGACGGGAAGACGTGGCGGTCCGCGACACTGCCGATCATCACCACGTGGCCCCGACCCTGCGCGCGCATGCCGGGCAGGAACTCCCGCGTGAGGCGCAGCGGAACCGACGCGTTCAGGGCCATCGCGACGGCGATGTCCTCGTCGGAGCTATGCTCCAGGGCGGCCAGCGGGAAGGTCCCCGCCGCGTGCACGAGAATGTCCGGATCCGCGCCGTCCAGCTCCTCGCGCGCGGCCACCGCCACCGTCGGTACCGCCGGCTCCTGCATCAGGTCCGCGGATACGACCGTGGCGCCGTGGGGCAGCGTGGCGGCCAGCGCGTCCAGCTCCGCCACTGAACGGGCCACCAGCACCACGCGCGCCCCGGCCTCCGCCAGGGCGCGCGCAACCGCCGCACCGATTCCCCGCGATGCGCCCGTCCCCAGCGCC
>JAYQOZ010000301.1:2576-3282 GCA_038145035.1 Gemmatimonadaceae bacterium
CGCGCCCGGCGAGGGCCCCGCTCAACGCCGCGGCCCGTGCGCGAGGCGCAGGAACTCGTCGCGCGTGGCCGGATCCGACTTGAACGACCCCTTCAGCGCGGAGGTGATGGTCTTGGAATTCTGCTTCTCCACGCCGCGCATCATCATGCACAGGTGCTCGGCCTCGATCACCACGCCCACGCCCTCGGGCTGCAGCACGTCCTGGATGGCCTGCGCAATCTGCTCCGTGAGCCGCTCCTGCACCTGCAGCCGGCGCGCGAAGACCTCAACGATGCGCGGAAGCTTGCTCAGCCCGACGATGCGGCCGTTCGGGATATAGGCGATGTGCGCCTTCCCGAAGAACGGCAACATGTGATGCTCGCACATCGAGTACAACTCAATGTCGCGCACCATCACCATCGACTCATGCTCCTCCTCGAACACCGCCTCACCCACGACGTCTGCCACGTCCATCCCGTAGCCGCGGGTGAGCCAGGACATCGCCCTGGCCACGCGCTCCGGCGTCTTCAGCAGGCCTTCGCGTGAGGGATCCTCGCCGACGAGCTCCAGCTCGCGGCGCACGAGGTTCTCAAACTCCAGCATACGGTCGGCCTCGCGACCCACCGAGGCCTCGAAGGCATCGGAGCCCACCGCAGCGCGCCCCCCGCGGCGGGGGCGCGCACCCGCCCGCGGATTAGGCATAATGGTTATACGGTTGCCCGCGCGT
>JAYQOZ010000302.1:0-949 GCA_038145035.1 Gemmatimonadaceae bacterium
GGCGTACGTGCCGGCGGCGCTGGCGGCGCCCGGCACGGCCATTGGAGTGGAGATTCGCGGCCGCGTGACGGCCGCGCAGACGGTGAAGCTGCCGTTCTACAGACGGCCGGCGCAGGAGTGAGGCATGTATCCCGCGGACTGCAAGTACACGAAGGACCACGAGTGGGTGAAGGTCACGGGCGAGGTGGCCGAGGTGGGCGTGACCGACTTTGCCCAGCAGCAGCTGGGCGATGTGGTGTTTGTCGAGCTGCCTGCGGTGGGGGCCACGGTGACGGCTGGCCAGGCGTTCGGCACGATTGAGTCCGTGAAGGCGGTCTCGGAGCTGTTCGCGCCGGTCAGCGGGGAGGTGGTCGAGGTGAACGCGGCGCTCACGTCGAAGCCGGAGGCCGTGAACGCCTCGCCCCACGAGGCCTGGATGGTGAAGGTGCGCCTGGCGGACTCCGGGGAGCTGACCGCGCTGCTGGACGCCGAGGCGTACGGCGCGCTCGTCGCCGGCTGATGTTCACGCCCACGGATCGCTTCGAGCACCGGCACCTGGGCCCGTCCGCCGCGGACCGCGAGCGGATGCTGCGCGAGGTCGGGGCCGCCTCGCTCGATGCCCTGATGGACGAGGTCATCCCCGCGGACATCCGCCTGGAGCGCCCCCTCGCGCTGCCAGCGGCCCTCTCGGAGCAGGAGTACCTCCGCCACGTTACGGCCGTCGGGCGGGCGAACAAGCCCACGCGCAGCTATATCGGCCTCGGGTACCACGACACGGTCACGCCCAGCGTGATCCTCCGCATGGTGATGGAGAACCCGGGCTGGTACACGCCGTACACACCCTACCAGGCCGAAATCGCCCAGGGCCGCCTCGAGTCGCTGATCAACTTCCAGACGGCGGTGTCGGCACTGCCCGGCATGGAGGTGGCCAACGCCTCCCTGCTGGACGAGGCGACGGCCGCGGCCGAGG
>JAYQOZ010000302.1:959-3277 GCA_038145035.1 Gemmatimonadaceae bacterium
GCGGCGCGGCGGTTCCTGGTGAGCGAACGGGTGTTCCCGCAGACGCTGGCGGTCCTGCAGGGCCGGGCCGCGCCGCTGGGTCTGGTGCTGGAGGTCGGCGACATCGAGGCGATGGCGCTCGGCGAGGATGTCTTCGGGGCGCTGGTGCAGAACCCGGACGAGTCGGGTGCCATCCAGGACTGGGCGCCCTTCATCGAGCGGGCTCATGCGGCCGGGGTGCTGGTGGCCGTGGGCGCGGACCTGCTGTCGCTCGCGGTGCTGGTGCCGCCGGGCGAGATGGGGGCCGACGTCGTCTACGGGAGCGCGCAGCGCTTCGGGGTCCCGCTGGGGTTCGGAGGGCCGCACGCGGCGTTCTTCGCGACACGGCAGGCGTTCGTCCGCCAGATGCCGGGGCGCCTCATCGGGGCGTCGGTGGATGCCCACGGCAGTCCGGCGTACCGCATGTCGCTCGCCACGCGCGAGCAGCACATCCGCCGGGAGAAGGCCACGTCCAACATCTGCACCGCGCAGGCGCTGCTGGCGAACATGGCGGCGATGTACGGCGTGTACCACGGTCCCCGGGGCCTGCGCGGGATCGCGGACCGGGTGCACCGCATGGCCGCCTCGCTCGAGCAGATCCTGACGCGGCTGGGCATGGTGCAGGTGAACCCGGCGTACTTCGACACGCTGCGCGTGCAGGTGCCGGGTGACGCCGAGGCGATCCGCCAGCGGGCGCTCTGGGTCGGGCTCAACTTCCGCTACATCGGTGACGAGACGGTGGTGATCGCCCTCAACGAGACCGTGGTGGAGGAGGATCTCGTCGCCATCGTCAACGTGTTCGCGGATGCCGTGGGCCATCAGCCCTTCCTGCGCATCGACGAGGCGCCCGCATCGCGGATTCCCGACGGGCTCCGGCGCACGACGCCGTATCTGACGCACCGGGTCTTCAACACGCACCATTCCGAGACGGCGATGATGCGCTACGTGCGGTCGCTGGAACGGAAGGACATCGGGCTGGACACGTCGATGATCCCGCTCGGCTCCTGCACGATGAAGCTGAATGCGGCCGCGGCGATGCGGCCCGTGACGTGGGAACGGTTCGCGAACGTGCACCCGTTTGCGCCGCTCGACCAGGTGGGCGGGTACCTCCAGGTGATTGAGGAACTGGAGGAGGCGCTGGTGGCCATCACCGGCTTCGCCCGCGTATCCCTGCAGCCGAACTCGGGCGCCCAGGGCGAGCTGGCGGGCCTGATGGTGATCCAGGCCTATCACCGGTCGCGTGGCGAGGCGGGCCGCACGGTGGTGCTGATTCCGGCGTCTGCGCATGGCACCAACCCCGCCAGCGCGGCCATGGCGGGCCTGACGGTCGTGGTGGTGGCGACGGCGCCCGACGGCAGCATCGACGTGGCGGACCTGGAGGCCAAGGCGGCCGCGCACCACGAGACGCTGTCCGGCCTGATGGTGACCTACCCCTCGACCCACGGGGTGTACGAGCCGGCCATCCGGCGGGTCTGCGAGATCGTGCACGCCCATGGCGGACAGGTCTACATGGACGGGGCGAACATGAACGCGCAGGTCGGGCTGACCAGCCCGGCGCGGATTGGCGCGGACGTGTGCCACCTGAACCTGCACAAGACGTTCTCGATCCCGCACGGCGGCGGCGGGCCCGGCATGGGGCCCATCGGGGTCGCGGCGCACCTGGCGCCCTTCCTGCCGGGACACCCGCTGCTGGAGGGCCAGCCGCCGACCGCGATTGCGCCCGTGGCTGCGGCGCCGTGGGGAAGCGCGAGCATCCTGCTGATTCCCTACGGCTACGTCCGGATGCTGGGGCCCGAGGGGCTGACCGACGCCTCCCGGCTGGCCATCCTGAACGCGAACTACCTGAAGGCCCGGCTGTCGCCGTACTATCCGGTGCTGTACACCGGCGAGGGCGGGCGGGTCGCGCACGAGCTGATCTTCGACCTGCGTGGCTTCAAGGCCGCCGGCATCGAGGAGGCGGACGTGGCCAAGCGGCTGATGGACTTCGGCTTTCCCGCGCCGACGGTCTCCTTTCCCGTACCCGGCACGCTCATGGTCGAGCCGACCGAGAGCGAGGACCTCGCCGAGCTGGATCGGTTCTGCGAAGCGATGATCCACATCCGTGGCGAGATCGAGGCGGTCGTGACGGGCGCCGCGGACGCGAAGGACAACGTCCTGAAGCACGCTCCTCACACGGCCGTGGCCGTATCCGGCACGGCCTGGGCGCATGCCTACTCGCGGGAGGCGGCGGCGTATCCGTTGCCGTTCGTCCGCGCGAACAAGTTCTGGCCGGCCGTGGGCCGCATCGACAACCCGTACGG
>JAYQOZ010000303.1:0-3276 GCA_038145035.1 Gemmatimonadaceae bacterium
GTGAGGGCCTCGGCCTTGAGGGGGTCGAGGCGTGCCGAGTTGGCTCGCTGGGCGCCGGCCGTGCCGGCCACGAGGCCGGACAGCACGGCGAGTGCGAGGGCGCGACGGACAAAGCGGAACATCACGGGCTCCTGGCTGGTGGGGTGGGACTCCCCAGCGCTACGCAGGCCGAGCGGCGGGGGTTGAACAGGGGCAGGGGAGCGGCGACAATGCAAGCGGCAACGGGCCGCGCGCCCCCCACGTAAATAATGATGCGACTTTCCATTCTTTCGCGACGGCTGCACCGCTGGGGCGCCATCGCGGTCGGGCTACCCTTTGCGCTCGTCATCGCCTCCGGGCTGCTGCTGCAGGTGAAGAAACAGCTACCGTGGGTGCAACCGGCGGAACAGCGGACCGACGCAGAGATCCCGATGATCGACTGGTCGCTCGTGCTGGAGGCGGCACGGGCCCATCCCGAGGCGGGGGTGACGTCCTGGTCGGACATCGACCGCGTGGACATGCGGCCGGCGAAGGGTCTGCTCAAGATCGTGACGCTCTCGCGCTGGGAACTGCAGCTGGCCCTCGACGACGGGCGTGTGCTGCAGGCCGCCTACCGGCGATCGGATCTCATCGAGCAGCTGCATGACGGGTCGTGTTTCGGGGATCGCGTGAAGCTCGGGGGGTTTCTGCGGGTGGGAGGCCTCGTGTTCGGGCTGTGGGTGACGGGGGCCCGGTCATCGCCGCCCTCGGCGGATCGCTGACGCGCGCGCTGCCGAGCGGGCGCGAGGCCCAGGCACGCACGCGCGCGGCGGCGGCCACGCCGTATGTGCCCGGCGCGACGTGGGAGCAAAAGTCGCCCGCCGCGATGGGCGTAGACAGCACGAAGCTCGCCGCCGCCATCGCATTTGCGCAGGAGCATGAGACGCAGGCGCCGCGCGACATGGAGGAGAACCACTATCGCACGTTTGGCCGTGAGCCCTTCGGCCAGGGCATCGGGCCGTTCAAGCCGCGCGGTCCCAACAGCGGGGTGATCCTGCGTGGCGGCTACGTGATCGCCAGCTGGGGCGATCCCGACCGCGTGGACATGACGCATTCGGTGACCAAGTCCTTCCTTTCGTCGGTGGTGGGGCTGGCGGTGGATCGCGGACTGATTGCGTCGGTGGATGAGCCGGTGCATCGATCGCAGGCGCCGACCTACGTGTTGCGCACGCAGCCGGATGCCCAGCCCGGCGAGCAGTACGGCGCGCCCAAGTTCCTCGACCCCTGGAACGCGCCGCACAACCGCCGCATCACCTGGCGGCACCTGCTCCAGCAGAACAGCGACTGGGAGGGCACGCTCTGGGGCAAGCCGGAGTGGGCGGACCGGCCGGCGCAGGACGCCTCGACCTGGACCACGCGCGCGCGCAACGCACCGGGCACCGTCTACGAGTACAACGACGTGCGGGTGAACGTGCTTGCGCTCGCCGCCACGAACATCTGGCGCCGACCGCTGCCCGAGGTGCTCAATGAGTACGTGATGACGCCGATCGGCGCGTCGCGCAGCTGGCGCTGGTACGGCTACGACAACTCGTGGATCACGCTGGACGGGCGCCCCGTGCAGGTCGTGTCCGGCGGCGGCCACTGGGGCGGCGGCATGTACATCAACGCCTGGGACATGGCGCGCTTCGGGCTGCTCACGCAGCGCCGCGGCGTGTGGGGCACGCAGCGGATCCTCTCGGACGCGTGGGTGACGCAGGCGCTGACGCCGAGCGGGCCGAATCCCGGCTACGGCTACATGAACTGGTTCCTCAACACGGACCGGAAATGGATGCCGAGTGCGCCGGCGACTGCATTCGGCCACGTGGGGAACGGGACGAACCTCGTGTTCGTGGCGCCGGAGCAGGACCTGGTGGTCGTGGTGCGCTGGATCGAGAATCGGAACATCGATGAGTTCCTGGGCAGGATTCTCGGGAGTCTCGAGCGATGAGGCGGCGCGTCAGCACGGGAGTTCTGGCCCTCTGCCTCGCGGTCTCGACGACGTCCGCGGCGCAGCAGCACCCTGAGTGGACCCTGTTGATCCGCAACGGGACGCTCGTCGATGGTACGGGCGCCGCCCGCTACCGCGCCGACGTCGCCATCGCCGGCGATCGCATCGTCGCCGTCTCGCGCAGGCCCCTCGATCCCGCCCGCGCCGCGCACAGCATCGACGCGAGCGGGCTTGTGGTTGCGCCGGGCTTCATCGACCTGCACGCGCATCTCGAGCCGCTGCTTCGCCTTCCCGATGCCCGGAGCCACGTGACGCAGGGCGTGACGCTGGCCCTTGGCGGTCCGGACGGCAGCGGCCCCTTCCCGCTCGCGCCGTATCTCGACTCCGCGCAGGCGGCGGGACTCGGGATGAACGTGGCGTATCTCGTGGGACACAACACGATTCGCCGCCGCGTGATGGGCACCGCCAATCGCGCGCCCACGCCGGCCGAGCTCGCGCAGATGGTCACGCTCGTGCGCCAGGGCATGGGCGAGGGGGCCTTCGGCCTGAGCACGGGCCTACGCTACGTGCCCGGCTTCTATTCCAGGACCGACGAGGTCGTCGCGCTCAGCCGCGCCGCCGCGGATTCCGGTGGCATCTACACCTCGCATCTGCGCGAGGAGGGCCTCGGGCTCTTCGAGGGCGTCGGCGAGGCGATTCGCATTGCGCACGACGCAGGCATCCCGGTGGTGCTCACCCATCACAAGGCCGTCGGCCAGCCCATGTGGGGCAAGAGCGTCGAGACGTTGCGCATGGTGGACGAGGCACGCGCGGCCGGGCTCGACGTGATGATCGACCAGTACCCGTACACGGCGTCGAGCACCTCGCTGGCGGTGCTCATCCCACCCTGGGCACTGGCCGGCGGTGACTCGGCATACGCGGCGCGCATCGCGGACCCTGCACTGCGTGACAGCATCCGGCGCGGGATCGTGGAGCTGCTGCGCACGGATCGCGGTGGTGGCGACACGCGCCGCGTGCAGTTCGGGCGCGTGACCTGGGACCGTTCGCTCGAGGGCGGGACGCTCTTCGACTGGGCGGAGCGCCGCGGCGTCGGTCCCTCGATGGAGGCGGCCGCGGACCTTGTCATCGAGGGCGAGCTCAACGGCGGCGCGTCCATGATCTACCACATCATCGACGAAGGCGACGTGCGGCGCATCATGCGGCATCCGCAGACGATGGTCGCCAGCGACGGGCGGCTCACCTTCCCCGGCGACGGCGTGCCGCATCCGCGCGCCTACGGCACCTTCCCACGCGTGCTCGGCCACTATGTGCGCGACGAGGGCGTGCTCACG
>JAYQOZ010000304.1:0-2062 GCA_038145035.1 Gemmatimonadaceae bacterium
CCCCGGGGCGCCGCGGGGCCGGGCCCGCGGGCGGGCGCGGGCCGGGGGCGCGCGGCGCTGGGGCGCCTGCGCACGGAGCTCGGCAGCCGGCCCGTGCACGAGGTGCTCACCGAAACGCGGCGCCGCGACCTTGCGGCGCAGGCCGCCAGGCTGGCCACGCAGCTGATCGAGGAAAGCCGCGCGGCCGAGGAACGCTCGGCCGCGGCCCGGCGCGGCGCTGCCGTCCTGCGGGTTTCCGGCGAGACCCCTACCAAGGCCTTCATCGAACAGGCCGTGGCCGAGGCGCTGGGTCGCGCCGGCTCGCGCACCTGGGCGGAGGTGCTCGATGTCGTCGGGGAGGACACGGTAGTGGCCTGGGTGGTCGAGACCGCGCGCTCGCCGCGGGTGGAACAGCTCGTGGCCGAGGGCGCCGCGACCGGCGCGACCGCCTTGCTGGACCAGCCCATCGGACGGCCGGCGCGCTTCCTCGCGGACGATGCATCAACGCGGCTCGGCGCGGTGGCCGGCCCGGCGCTCTGGGGATGGCTGGAGCGGGAGCTGCCGCGGTTCGTCGAACAGCTCGACATCCCGGCGATGGTCGAACGCAAGGTGCTGGGCTTCAGCACGGCCCGCATCGAGGAGATCATCCGCGGCGTCACGCAGCGCGAGCTCACGATGATCGTGAACCTCGGCTACGTGCTCGGCGCGATCATCGGCCTGCTGTCGTTCCTGGGCCGGCGGCTGCTCGGCGCCTGAGCGCCGACATCCGCCGGGGCTACTCCTCGCGCAGCTGCGCCGCGCGCAGGTCGATCAGCCCGGGTGCCGCGCCCGCCGGGACGTCCTCCCAGAGCACGATGGCACGGCCCTGCAGCGTCAGCGTCTGCAGCGAGAGCGTGCGGCCACGCGCCGTCCAGCGGCGGGACTCGCCGGACCCGCCGCTGCGCGGCGTCACGCCGTAGCGACGTTCGACCATGCGTTCCATCCGGTCGCGGAACTCCGCGGCCTCCACGGCATCGTCCCACACGCTGAGCCACGCGATGCCCGCGCCGCGCGGCGTCTGCACCACCTGGTAGCGGTCGCCATCCCAGCCGGCCGCGGCTGCCGCGGAGCCGTTGACGTCCTTGGAGTGCTCGTACAGGAAGAGGCGGGTCTCGAACTCGCCGAGGTTGTCCTCGTGCACCAGCGAGCCGCCACGCGGCGCTCCCAGCGTCACCCGCGTCGGAATGTCCGGGGTGTCGCCGAGCAGCTTCTCGGGATGCAGGATCTGCTCCGTGGACGCGGCAAGGGGATCGAAGGGCGACTGGCCCGGCCGCAGGCGCTTGAACTGCCGTGCATACTCGGCGCCACTCAGATACGGGAAGAGCAGCGTCTCCTGCAGCAGCACCGGCGCGGCGGCGAACTTTGGCATCCCGGCCTGGCCCTCGCGGATCATCTCGCGCACCGCGTCCCAACCACCGGGGAGCCGCATCGAGAAGTCGGAGCCGCCCAGCATCTGCGACATCTGCTCATAGGTGGCGTGCCCCTCGATCACCGACTGCGCCGCGACCTGTCGGTCGTTGTCGCCCTTGAGCGACTGCGCGGAGTCGAGCGGGAAGTACTGGTCCTGCAGCGCATGCACCAGTTCGTGGTCGATGGTGACGGCGGTGATCTCCGGCGCGCCTCCCTCCACCACGTACAGCACCTTCGTCGCCGGGTCGTAGTAGCCGGCCACCTGTTCCGTCAGCAGGTCGAGCAGGAACTGCCGCAGGTCCAGCGAGTCCGGGAGCATACCCATCAGCTTGTAGGCGCGCTCCACGCCGGCGATCTCGATCGGCGCGAGCTGCTCCCGGAACTGCTGCTCGAGAAACTCGCGCACCTGGTCGCGGCTGCGCAGTTCGAGCTTTGGCGTCTCCCTGAACGTCAGGCCCGACGAGGCCTCGATGGCAGGAATGGCCTTCCGGACTTCAGCCTGGAAGGGGCCGACGTATCCGGTCTTGTCGCCGGCGCAGGCCAGGGCCACGAAGGCGGCGAGGGCGAGGGTGAGTCGTCCGAGAGTCATGACGGAATTACGTGCGAGAGACGCGGCGCGTGCTTTCTCAGGCGC
>JAYQOZ010000304.1:2072-3269 GCA_038145035.1 Gemmatimonadaceae bacterium
TACCGGCCACACAGGTACTCGTCGCGCAACACGGTGACGAGTCCGGCCGGAGCGAGGAATACCCCGAAGGGCACCAACGGAAGCTCGAACCTCACACCACGGCGCTTTGCACGAATGGCGACGATGGGGCCGACCAGCGCGATAAAAACCACGCTGCCGAGCCCGGCGGCGACGAACACGGTCAGGAAGCTGCCGACCGGCCCGACCATCGCGCCGACCATCGCCATCAGGGCGACATCGCCCTGGCCCATCGCCTCCTTGCCCAGCGCGACCTCACCAAGCCAGCCGACAATCGCGATCAGCCCCGCTCCGGTACAAGCGCCGATCACCGCGTCCCAGGGACCGGCAACGGGGCCTGGGTCGCCGGTAAACGCCGCGACCGGCGGCGCGAGCACGGCAAGGAGGAAACCGGTCACCGTGAATCCGTCTGGAATCACGTAGTGCAGGACGTCCGTCATCATCACGCCGAGCAGGATCGTGGCGGCGACACCGACACGCAGCGCCGTGAACGACAGTCCGAACCACCAGACGGCGGCGATCCACATCAGGCCGGTGAGCAGCTCGATGGCCGGATACTGCGCGCTGATAGGCTTCCCGCAGCCGCGGCAGCGGGCGCGCAGGAGTAGCCAGGAGACCATCGGGATGTTGTCGTACCAGGCGATCTGATGCCCGCAGTTCGGGCAGCGCGAGCGCGGACGGATCACCGATTCCTCGGCCGGCCAGCGACCGATGCAGACATTCAGGAACGAGCCGAGGCTGGCACCGAGGAAGAAGACCACGGCCCAGAATGCGAGCAGGACGGGCGTCATTGCGGGGTGTGGGAGGGACGCAGGGCGTGCAGGAGGATACCGGCGGCCACCGCGACGTTCAGCGACTCGGCGCCGGGAGCCATCGGAATGGCGACGAGCCCCCCGCAGAGGTCACGAACGCTGTCCTTGAGCCCTGCGCCCTCGTTGCCGACGACCAGCGCGAGACGGTCCGGCGGCGGTTGCGTCCCGAGCGCTGCGCCGCCCGCGTCGGCGCCCCAGGCCGTGATCGACGCATCGGCAAGGAACTGGCCCAGCTCCGTTTCCGTACAGGTGACGGTCGGATGCGTGAACTGCATCCCGACCGCGGAGCGTACCACCTTGGCGTTCCAGGGGTCCACCGTGCCGGGCAGAACCAGGGTCGCGGCGCAGCCCAGGGCGGAGGCTGTAC
>JAYQOZ010000305.1:0-3266 GCA_038145035.1 Gemmatimonadaceae bacterium
CCTCGGGGAGGTCGGGACCCCCGCCGGCGCACGCGGGGAGCTGCAGCTCAAGGGCGCCGGCCCCACGCCCTACGCGCGAACCGCCGACGGTCGCGCGGTGCTGCGCTCCAGCGTCCGCGAGTTCCTCTGCAGCGAGGCCATGCATCATCTCGGCGTGCCGACCACGCGGGCACTCAGCCTGGTGACCACCGGCGAGCGCGTGCTGCGCGACGTGTTCTACGACGGCCGCCCGGAGCTCGAGCCGGGCGCCGTGGTCTGTCGTGTGGCGCCGAGCTTCCTGCGCTTCGGCAACTACGAGATCCTCACGGCGCGCGGGGACCACGCGCTGCTGCGCCGCCTCCTGGACTTCACCATCGAACGGGACTTCCCCGAGCTCGGCCCTGCGGCGCCCGACCGGGATGCCCGATGGTTTGCGGCGGTCTGCGAGTGCACGGCCACGATGCTCGTGCACTGGATGCGCGTGGGCTTCGTGCACGGCGTGATGAACACCGACAACATGAGCGTGCTGGGGCTCACCATCGACTACGGGCCGTACGGCTGGGTCGAGGAGTTCGATCCGCACTGGACGCCAAACACCACGGACGCGGCGGGCCGGCGCTATCGCTACGCCAACCAGCCTGCCATCGCGCAGTGGAACCTCGAGCGGCTCGCCGACGCCGTACGCCCCCTCGTTGAGGACACCGCGCCGCTCCGGGCGGGGCTCCTGCGCTACGTCGACGTGTTCAATCGCGGGTACGCCGCGATGCTGGCCCGCAAGTTCGGCCTCCCGGACCTCGGCGGCGAGCGCGAGGCGCTGGCGGCATCCGCGTTCACGCTGATGCAGGACGCCGCGCTGGACTTCACGAACTTCTTCCGCGCGCTGACGGACCTGCGCGCGCCGGTGCCGGATGATGACCAGGCCGCGGTCGCGCTGCTGGGCGACGCGTTCTACGACGAGGAGAAGCGTGTCACCTACACGGCCGCACTGGCCGACTGGCTGCGGCGCTGGGACGGACTCGCGACCTCGCGGACCGCGATGGCGGAGGAGAACCCGGTGTACGTGCTGCGGAACTACCTGGCGCAGGAAGCCATCGACCTCGCCGCCGGCGGCGATCCCAGCGGCGTGCACACGCTGCTCGAGGTGATGCGCCGGCCCTACACGCATCAGCCCGGACGCGCAGGCTATGCGGCGCGACGGCCCGACTGGGCCAGGGACCGCGCCGGCTGCTCGATGCTGTCGTGCAGTTCCTAGCGGCTAGCGGCGCCGCAGGCGCTGCGCGACCGTGAGCAGCGCGACGAGGACGCCGCCGGCCAACACGCCGAACGCGCCATTCAGCAGCCAGCCGACCACGCCTTCGAGCGCCCCTGCGCGCGCCGCCAAGCCCTCGAGTGCGTGGGCTACCGGCGGGATGCCGTGCACCACGATGCCGCCGCCGACGAGGAACATCGCGGCGGTGCCGACGACGCTCAGCGTGCGCATGAGCCAGGGCGCGCCGGCGAGGATTACCCGCCCAAACGCGGCGCTGCCGCCGCCATCCTGCACCAGACGGAGACCGAGGTCGTCGATCTTCACGATGCCGGCCACCAGTCCATACACGAGGACGGTGATGGCCAAGCCGATGATGCTCAGCGCGACCACCTGCTGGCCGATCGGCGCCGACGCCATCGTGCCCAGTGCGATCACGACGATCTCGGCGGAGAGGATGAAGTCGGTACGGATCGCCCCGCGGATCCGCGTCCGCTCGAGCTCTACCAGGTCCACCTCAGGGTGCAGAATGGCCGCGGTGAGCTCGGCACGGTGGGCTGCGGTCTCCACGGGGTGCAGCTGTCGATGGAAGACCTTCTCAAAACCCTCGAAACAGAGGTAGGCGCCGCCCAGCATCAGGAGCGGCACGATCATCGCCGGCACGAAGGCGGAGATGAGCAACGCCGCCGGCACCAGGATCGCCTTGTTCACGAACGAGCCCTTGGCCACCGCCCAGATCACCGGCAGCTCGCGGCTGGCCGCGAATCCGCTGACCTGCTCCGCGTTCAGGGCGAGGTCATCGCCCACCACGCCGCTGGTCTTCTGCACCGCGACCTTGCTGAGGGTCGCGACGTCGTCGAGCAGCGAGGTGATGTCGTCGAGAAGGGCGAGGAGGCTGGTGCCGGCCATGGGTCGGGAGCGGGATGCACGAAAGCAACGCAGGGAACGCCGCCGGGCAAGTGTGCCCCTCCGGCGACGAGGCTAGCTTTCCCTTGCCCACGTCGCCCCCTCCAGACCCCGTGACCGCACCCTCCCCCGCGCCGTGGCGCCGACGGCTTCGACGACTGGCTCTCTGGGTCGCGGCCCTGCTCCTCGTCGGTCCATTCCTCCTGGTGCTACCGCTCGCGGTGATCCAGCCACCGATCACGGCGGTGCTGCTCCAGCGGACCTGGCAGCGCTGGCGCGCCGACCAGTCCCCGGCGATGCCACGCCGCACCGTCGTGCCACGCGAGGCCCTCTCACCATTCCTTCGACGCGCCGTCGTGGCTGCGGAGGACGATCGCTTCTATCTCCATTGGGGCCTCGATCTCGTGGAGATCGACCGGGCACTGGCGGCAGCCGAACGCGGGGGGCGCCTTCGGGGCGCCTCCACCATCACCCAGCAGGTGGCGAAGAACCTGTTCCTCTGGGAAGGCCGCTCCTTCGTGCGGAAGGGCGCGGAGGCCTATCTCACGCTGGTGCTGGAGTTCTGCCTCTCGAAGGAGCGGATCCTCGACCTGTACCTCAACCTCGCGGAGTGGGGCGACGGCATCTTCGGCGCCGAGGAAGCGGCCCGGCGGTACTTCTCCACGCCGGCGCGCGCGCTGAACGCCGAGCAGGCCGCGCGCCTGGCGGCGATCCTGCCCGCGCCGCGGCGATGGTCACCGACGGGCAGCGTGGCGAGTCGCCGCGTCGAGACCATCCTCGAGCGGATGCGCTACGCGGCGCCCGGAGGTCCATCCGGCGGCACGCTGCGGCGTCCGTCACCGACACGGACGGACAGTGCGCCCGCGGCGCCCGCGGGGCCTGCCGCGCCAACGTCCGCCATGCCTGACAGCCTGCCCGTGCCAATGATCCCCCCGGACTCGGGAACTCGATGAAGGCGCCTCCGACGCGTCACCGCATCCGCCTCTTCGTATATGGCACCCTGCTGCGCGGCGAATCCAACCACGGACTCCTCGCGCACGCGACCTTCGTGCGCGAGGCGCAGACGCCGAGTGCCTACACGCTCATCGCCCTCGACGGTCATCCGGGGATGACGGCCGAGGGCGATGGAGCCCTG
>JAYQOZ010000306.1:0-2949 GCA_038145035.1 Gemmatimonadaceae bacterium
GATCAACAGCGGCCGTGCCGCGCGTCCGCTGACGACGGCGGAGCCCCGGCCCTACGATGCCGGCCGCAACACGCCGTTCAATCGCACGCACCTCGACGGCGACGACGAGCTCGAGAACAACCCGACGCCGCCGGCGGCCGGACTGATCCTGATCGCGCCTGACGAGACGAAGGCCTTGGCCGCCGTCGGCATGGACTACTACGTGGTCACCATTCCGCAGACCGGCGCCAGCGCCCCGACGGTGAGCGTGGCGAACCCGGCCAGCGCGCCGGTTCCCGTGCGCAAGCTGAACGAGATCGGCGGTGAGTTCGCGGCCTGGAGCGGCAACAGCCGTCAGGTGATGTGGGGCCTCGCCAACGCCGTGTGGACCTACGACCTCGACCGCGCCAAGGCGGTGGAGGACTCGCTGAAGGCCGACGCGCGACGCGTCGCGGCCATCCGCGCCGACACCACCAAGAAGGACAGCCTGGCGCGTGCGGATTCCATCGCCAAGGCCGACACGACCAAGAAGGAGAAGCCCGGCTACAAGCCCAGCGAGCAGCGCATCGCCATCTCGGTGACGCGCGACAAGCCGCAGGGCGTGGTCGTGATGCGCGGCGCCAAGGCCATCACCATGCGCGGCCGCGAGATCATCGACAACGCCGACATTGTCATCCGTGACGAGCGCATCATCGGCATCGGCCCGCGCGGGCAGGTGGACGTGCCGCAGGGGGCGCGCATCATCGACGTCGGCGGCAAGGTCATCATGCCCGGCATGGTGGACACCCACTATCACCCGCAGTGGCTGACGCCCGGCGTGCACAACACGCAGACCTGGCAGTATCTCGCTACGCTGGCCTACGGCACTACCACGACGCGGGACCCGCAGACCGCCACAACGGACTTCCTGAGCTACGGAGATCGCGTGGCCATGGGCGAGATGATCGGGCCGCGCATCTACACCACGGGCCCGGGCGTCTTCGTCGCCGAAAACGTGCGCGACCTCGACCACGCCCGGCAGGTGATGCGGCGCTACGCCACGTACTACGACACCAAGACGCTCAAGATGTACATGAGCGGCAACCGGCAGCAGCGGCAGTGGATCATCCAGGCCGCCCGCGAGCTCGAGATCATGCCCACCACCGAAGGCGGGCTCGATCAGAAGCTCAACATGACGCACGGCATCGACGGCTACCCGGGCATCGAGCACACCCTGCCCATCACGCCGAAGTACGCCGACGTGTTCGAGTGGTACAAGGCGACCGGCACGTTCAACTCGCCGACACTGGTCGTGGAATACGGCGGTCCCTTCGGAGAGGGCTGGTTCTACCAGACCGAGGACCTCGCCAACGACCTCAAGCTGCGCCGCTTCACGCACCCAATCGACCTCGCGGGCAAGATTCGCCGGCGCGGGTCGGGCAATGCGCCCGGACCTGCCGCCTTCGCGCTGCGCGAGGAATACGCGATGTGGCAGCACGCCGCCGACATCGCGAAGACGGTCGCTGCCGGCGGCCGTATCGGCGTCGGCTCGCACGGCCAGCTGCAGGGGCTCGGCATGCACTGGGAGCTCTGGCTCGTCCAGAGCGGAGGGCTCTCGACACACGACGCGCTGCGCTCGGCGACCATCGTTGGCGCGGAAGCGATTGGCCTGGCCACCGACATCGGGTCGCTGGAGGTGGGCAAGCTCGCCGACCTCCTCGTGCTCGACCGTGACCCGCTGGCGGACATCCGGAACTCGAACAGCATTGCGATGGTGATGCTGGGTGGCCGGCTGTACGACGGCAACACGCTGAACGAGCTGTCCCCGCGTCAGCGCACGCTGCCGGCCCAGCCCTGGGCCTACACCCTGCCGGCTGCCGGTGCCGGGATGGGCATGCGGTAAGCGCCGAGCAGTCCGGGCAAGCGAACGGGCCGTCTCCCTCGGGAGGCGGCCCGTTGCGCATCAGGTCAGCGCCAGACGCTGCGAATGCGCAGCGCTACGACTCAAACTCCACCGTCCGCTGTCGCTCGCGGTTCACGATCAATCGCGTGACATCCGGACGCGAGTAGTGCCCCGCCGGGTCGAAGCTCTGCCGCTCGCGGCGCACCAGTGCGTGGTCAAGCGTCGCGAACAGGATGCGCTCCTCCGCCACCACCGGCTCCACCACCCACGTCCCATCCGGTGCGGCGATGCAGCTGCCGCCGTTGGCCGGCATCGCAGGCAACGCCGCCAACAGGCGCTCGCGCTCCGGCACCTGCGTCGAGACATCGCTGCGGCGCATCAGCCCGCTCACCGAGATCACGTACGAGCGCCCCTCGCGCGCCAGGAAGCGCGTGAGATCCTGCGTGTTATGCAGCCCACCGGGCCAGATGGCGACGTGCAGGTCCTCGCCCTCGGCGTACAATGCGGCCCGCGGCAGCGGCATCCAGTTCTCCCAGCAGTTGAGCCCGCCGACCGTGAAGGCGCCAAGCCGATGCGTGCGGAGCCCGTGCCCATCGCCGGGGGACCAGGCAAGCCGCTCCTCATAGGTGGGCATCAGCTTGCGATGCACGCCCTGGATCGCGCCGATTGCATCGATGTACACCAGGCTGGCATACACGCTGTGCCCGCCGCGATCCATCGGGCGCTCGATGATGCCCAGGACGGTGGCGAGTCCCAGCGCATTGGCGGCATCGCAGACCGGCGCGAGGTGTCCGGCCTCGATCTGCACGGCCTGATCCAGATAGTGCGCGTGCCAGAGCTTCTGAAGTGGAGACTCAAAGCGCGCCCCGTCGGTGTGCTCGAGCCAGAACGGGTAGCCCGGTGCCAAGGCCTCGCCAAACGTCACGAGCTGCGCGCCGCCCGCCGACGCCTCGTGCATCGCGGCCACGACCTTGTCGATGGTGGCGCCGCGATCGAGCCAGACGGGGGCGAGCTGGGCGGCGGCGACGCGCAGCGTGTCGGTGGGAGGCATGCGGCAGAAGCTACGCCCTCGCGCTGGCGGAACGCCA
>JAYQOZ010000306.1:2959-3254 GCA_038145035.1 Gemmatimonadaceae bacterium
CGCGAAAACCCCCTTGCGACGGTGTCTGGGGGGCGCGGTTTTTTTTATATGAGACTGGAGGCATGCGGCAGAAGCTACGCCCTCGCGCTGGCGGAACGCCACGGCAGGATTAGGTTTCCGCGCCGATGCCCCTGCCCCCCCAGCGTCCCGCCGAAGCCTCGCCGCAGGCCGTTCCGGCCCCGGAAGGCGCGCAGACCCATCCCCTTGGCCACATCCTGACCACGGCGACCGCGGGCGTCGGGATCCTCGTGGAGCCTGCCCAGCGCCGGGTCGTCGCCACCGCAGGCTTCAGTGC
>JAYQOZ010000307.1:0-3253 GCA_038145035.1 Gemmatimonadaceae bacterium
GAGTTCCTCGAAGCCCACCGGCGGCTGACCGCCGCCGGGTTTGAGCACTACGAAGTCTCGAACTATGGTCGGCCGGGGCGGCAGGCGGTGCACAACTCGGCCTACTGGTCGGGAGTGCCGTATCTCGGGCTTGGTCCCTCGGCGCACGGCTTCGATGGCCACCGGCGCCGTTGGAATCGTGCAGGCTACGCCGACTGGCTTGCGGCGGTGGAGTCAGGGCAGGATCCGATGGAAGGGGACGAAGTCCTGGACGACGCTGCCCGGGTGGCGGAGGAGGTGTACCTCGGCCTGCGCACGCAGGGTGGCCTCGGTATCCGGCAAAATGAGGTATTGATGGTTACTTCTTGGGTCGAGCAAGGTTGGGGGGTCATCGATGAAATGGGAGTGCTTCGACTGCTCCCCGCCGGGTGGCTTAGGATGGACTCCCTGGCAGCCACCCTGATTGCTGAGCGCCAACGCGCTTGACTTCGACCCGAAGTCGTTCATAATCAGTCACTTATGTCGCAGATGGAGCTCACCGAACGGGAACGAATGGTCCTTGAGGCCGAGATACGTTCCTATGTGGAAACCGCCGAACCGGCCGGATCGCGCACGATCGGCCGTCGCTTCGGGCTCGGTGTGTCTCCCGCGACCATCCGGAACACGATGGCGGACCTCGAGGAGAAGGGCTTCCTTTTCCATCCGCATACATCGGCCGGCCGGATTCCCACCGAGAAAGCCTACCGCGTCTACGTCGACGGGCTCATGCGCCTGCAGCCTGTGGCCCTGCCGGAGCGCGAGCGTCTGGCCGAGCACATTGGCGAGCGCGGGTCGACCATTGAGACAATTCTCAGACGGGCCGCGCAGTCGCTGGGCATCCTGACCCAGGAACTCGGTGTGGCGCTTGGTCCGCGCCTGGACCAGACCATCCTGCAGCGGCTGGAACTGGTCCGCATGAACGCGGAGCGGCTCATCCTGGTGCTGACGCTTCGCGGCGGTGCCGTGCGCACGATCTTCATTGAGGTCGCCGGGGAGATTGCCGACGACGCGCTGGCCGAGGTGGAACGGGTGCTCAACGAGCGACTGGCTGGCCATTCCCTGGCCGAGATCCGCGCCTCGCTCGGCTCCCGCCTCCGGGACGCCGTGACCGGCCCCGGCGCGCACGAGCTGCTCAACATCTTCGTGCAGGAGGGCGAGCAGTTCTTCGATGTTTCCGCTCCGGCGGTCGAGGAATCCGTGGTGCTCGGCCAGGCCTCGGTGCTGGCCGACAAGCCCGAGTTCGCCTCGGGGGAACGGATGAAGCAACTCATCACCCTGACCGAGACGCGCACCCATCTCGCCGAACAGCTGCGCAAGCGGGCGCGGACGCCCGGGGTTTCGATTACCATCGGCAACGAGCACGGCTCCGAGCTGCTCGGAGGCCTGACGCTGGTGACGGCTGAGTATCGTTCGGGGAGCCTCTCGGGCGTCATCGGCGTCATCGGGCCCACGCGCATGCCCTACGAGAAGGTCATCGCGCTCGTCACGCACACGTCGTCGCTGGTCACGGACCTGTTGGCCTGAGGCCGCGTTCTCCCAAGGATATGGCGGATTTCTACGAGGTTCTCGGCGTCCCGCGCACTGCGTCGGACGACGATATCAAGAAGGCGTATCGCAGGCTTGCGACGCAGTACCACCCGGATCGGAACGGGGGGTCGAAGGAGGCCGAGGAGAAGTTCAAGTCGATCACCGAGGCCTACGACGTGCTGCGCGACGCGCAGAAGCGCGCTGCCTACGATCGCTACGGCGAGGCCGGCCTGCGTGGCGGGCCGGGGGGTGCGGCGGGATTCCACCACGTGGATCTCTCCGAGGCGCTCAACATCTTCATGCGCGACTTCGGCCTCGGCGACATGTTCGGCGGGGCGGGGGGCGGCGGGCGACAGTCGTCGGGCCCGCGCTCCGGCGCCGACGTGAAGGTGGACCTCGAGCTCACGATGCTCGAGGTCGCGACCGGCGTCACGAAGTCGGTGAAGCTCAAGCTGCTCGATCCCTGTGCCCGTTGCGCGGGGACGGGCGCCGAGCCGGGCACGCAGCCGGAACGCTGCGGCACCTGCGCAGGCCAGGGCGAGGTGCGACGCGCCCAGCAGAGCTTCTTCGGGCAGTTCGTGAGCGTGGCGCCCTGCCCGACCTGCCGCGGCGAGGGCGTGATGATCCCGTCGCCCTGCAAGGAATGCCGCGGCGAGGGGCGCCAGCGCGGGGAGCACACGATCGATCTCAAGGTGCCCGCCGGCGTGTCCACGGGGCAGTACATGCACCTGCGCGGCGTGGGCAATGCCGGCGTGCGCAGTGGGCCGCGCGGCGACGTGATCGTGGTCTTCGAGGTCGTCGAGGACGAGCGCTTCGAGCGGGACGGCGAGGATCTCTACTGCGAGGTGCTGGTCACCTACCCGCAGGCCGTGCTCGGCGCCGACATCGACGTGCCCGGCGTGACCGGCCCGCTGACGCTGCGCGTGCCGGCGGGCACGCAGAGCGGCCAGGTTTTCGTGCTCCGCGGCCGCGGACTGCCGCGCGTCAACGCCAGCGGCACCGGCGACCTGCACGTGCGCACGCAGGTGTGGACGCCCACCAAGCTCTCCAAGGACGAGGAGCGCCTCATCGAGCAGCTCCACGCGGTGCAGGCCAAGCCGCCGGAGAAGCGGGAGAAGGGGTTCTGGGCGAAGATGAAACAGGCGCTGGGATGACCACGGAGGACGGAGGACGGGGGACGGAACTTTCTGTCGCGCCGACGCGCTGGCAGCGGGTGGCGATCACGCCGTCGTCGGTCGCGCGCCGTGATGCAGTGGCGGCGGGGATGTTTGCCGCCGGGGCCGAGGGGCTACAGGACCTGGGCTCGGGGTTCGTGACCCATCTGCGGCCGGACGTGGATACCGAGGCCTTCGTGGCCGCGATCCGTGCCCTCGACACGGCGCTTGGCGCCGAGATCACGCCGCTCGATGACACCGACTGGTCGGAGAAATGGAAGGAGCGCATCACGGCGCATGCGTTGGGATCGCTGACCGTCACGCCGCCCTGGTTGGCGGAGGGGCGGGATCCGGCGACGACCATCGTCATCGAGCCGGCGATGGCGTTCGGCACGGGGGAGCATCCTACCACGCGGGGCGTGGTGCGCCTGATGCAGGGGGTCGTGCGGGCCGGGGACAGCGTGGCGGACCTGGGCGCGGGGGGCGGGGTGGGTGGGGTGGGCGCCCCCCAGCGGGGGGGCGGGGCGGGGTTGGGGGTGCGGGTGGGCCCCGGG
>JAYQOZ010000308.1:0-3242 GCA_038145035.1 Gemmatimonadaceae bacterium
AGGCGCTGGGGCTGGGGCTGCCCGCGGCCGCCCTGCTGCCGATCGCGACCACCGCACGCGTCGGCGCCTCGACGGGCTGCGACGTCGAGGCCATGGAAGGCTTCGCGGTGCTGCGCGCGGCCGCACTGGCCGGCGTCCCCGCGATCGAGGTGCGCTGCATCTCGAACGAGATCGAGGAACTCGACCGCTCGCGCTGGCACTTCGACCGGGCGTTCGCCGCCGTGCAGGCCGTCACCCCGACGCTGGTGGAGGCGATCGCCGCGTGCGTACGCTGACCTTCGGCTACTCCCCCTGCCCCAACGACACGTTTGCGTTTCATGCGCTGGCCCACGGGCTGGTGGACGCGCCGTTCCGGATCGAGCCCGTGCTGCTGGACATCGAGGAGCTCAACCGCCGGGCACACCACGGGGCCTTTGCGCTCAGCAAGCTGAGTGTCGGGGCCTTCGCGGGCGTCGGGACGCGCTATCGCCTGCTGCGCAGCGGTGCCGCGCTCGGGCACGGCGTGGGACCGATCGTCGTCGCGCGCGCCGCGATGTCGCTCCCGGAGGCGGTGCGTGGCCGCGTCGCGATCCCGGGCCGTGAGACGACGGCGTACCGCCTGCTCCGCCTCGCGGCGCCGGACATCGCCGCGCCGATCGAGATGCGCTACGACCGCATCCTGCGCGCCGTTGCGGAAGGCGAGGTGGATGCGGGGCTGATCATCCACGAGAGTCGCTTCACGTACCGGGACCACGGGCTCGAGTGCGTGGTGGACCTCGGCGCGTGGTGGGAGGGCGAGACCGCCCTGCCCGTCCCCCTCGCGGGCATCTGCGCGCGCGGGGACCTCGACGTCGCGACCGTCGCGGTGGCGGAATCGGCGATCCGGGCCTCCGTGCAGTACGCGTTTGATCATCCCGAGGCCAGCGCCGACTACGTGCGCGCGCACGCGCAGGAGATGTCCGCCGAGGTCTGCGCGCAGCACATCGCGCTCTATGTCAATGAGTGGAGCCTCGACTTGGGCGAGGCCGGGCTCGCCGCGATCACGCGACTGATCGAGGACCCGCGCGCCGGGTGAGCGAGTAGAGGCCGGAGCCCAGCGCGACCGTGCCGAGCGCGGCGAGGATGATGACCGGCCGCTGCCAGACGGTGAAGGCGATCATCCAGACGCTGAGGCCGGCGAAGGCCAGTGGCATCAGCGGATAGAGCGGCGTGCGGAAGGGACGCGGCCGGTCGGGCTCTCGCCGTCGCATCCGCATCAGGCCGGCCACCGCCAGCAGGTTCATCAGGTTGAGCACGATGCCGGTGTAGGCCAGCACCTGCTCGAAGGAGGCCGTGATGATGAGCAGGGCCACCAGCGCCATCTGCAGGGCGAGCGCGCGACGCGGCACGCCGTCGCCGCCGCGGGTCCCGAGCCAGGACAGCGTCGGGGACCCCTCACCCACGGCCTGCGTCACGCGCGCGCCGGCGTAGAGGAATCCGGAGATCGTCGCGACCAGCACCAGCGCGATGACGCCGCTCATGACACGCCCGCCCGCCTCGCCGAACACCCGCGTCCCGGCCAGCGCGCCGACCTCCACGGTGCCGCGCAGGGCCTCGATCGGCACGGTGCGGAGGAAGACCCAGTGCAACATCAGGTAGAGCGCGGCCACCAGCAGCACGGCGGCGAGCACCGCGCGCGGAATGGTGCGCTGCGGATCGCGCACCTCGCCGGCCACGTAGCCGATGGCGTTCCAGCCGGTGTACGCGTACACCACGTAGATGAGCGAGATGGCGAACGGCGCCGAGCCGATGGCACGCCAGGCCTCGGCGTCCGGCGCGAACGACAGCGGCTCGCGCGGCCCGAGGGCGACGCCGGCAATGATGAACGCGATGATGACGGCCAGCGTGCTGCCGGTGGTGATGAGCTGGAAGTTCCGGGCGCTCGAGACCTTGCGGGCGTGCACCCCGCCGATGAGCAGCAGCACCAGCACGGTCAGCAGCTGCGGCGCGAGCGGCAGCACGGCCGCGGCATAGCGGCCGAAGGCGATGGCCGCGAGCGCGATGGGTGCCGCAAAGCCCGCGGTCATCGACACGAAGCCGCCGATGAAGCCGAGGCGCGGCGACCAGGCCCAGGCGAGGTAGACATATTCGCCGCCCGAGCGCGGAATCGTGGTCCCCAGTTCCGCGTAGCAGAACGCCCCGCTGAGGGCGAGCAGGGCGCCCAGTGTCCAGAGGGTCAGCAGGGCGAAGCCGCTCCCGATGTCCAGCACCTGGAAGCCGAGGCTGGTGAACACCCCGGTCCCGACCATGTTGGAGATGAGCAGCGCCGTCACCGTGACGAGGCCGAGGCTCCGGATCTCGGCGGGCTCCGGCGCGTCAGGGGGCGCGTGGGGGGCGGCAGGCACGCGCGAAAGCTACCGCGCGCCGCCGCGGGTGGCGCGATAGAATGTTCCGGTATGCCGGGAACCCTCCTCGCCATCTGGAGCAAGCGCGCGCACCGCGGGCCCATGGACCCGTTGCCGCAGGGCCTGTTGCTGTCCGGCCAGGGGCTCGAGGGCAGCGTCGGGCGCAGCAGTCGGCGGCAGGTGACGCTGCTCGATGCCGATCACTGGGCGCGCGTGGTCGAGCGGCTCGGGGACTCGGTGGACCCCATCGCGAGGCGTGCGAATCTGCTCCTGCGCGGCATCGTACTCACGAACACCCGCGGCCAGCTGCTGCGGATCGGGCCGACGCTGCTGCGCATCGGCGGCGAGACGACCCCCTGCGAGCGCATGGACGAGGCGTCGCCGGGCCTTCAGGAACTGCTGCGACCCGACTGGGGTGGCGGGGCGTTTGCGCAGGTGATCGAGGGGGGCCACATCGCCGTTGGCGATCCGGTGGAGTGGGTTGACGATGGTTGAGCTGGGCGCCGCGGGCGCGCTGCGTTTCGACAACCGTTTCGCGCGGGAGCTGCCCGGCGACCCGCTGTCGACGAACCTGCGACGGCAGGTGCTGGGCGCCTGCTGGAGTCGCGTGGCCCCAACCCCGGTGGCGGCGCCGCGGCTGCTCGCGCATAGCGCCGAGGTTGCCGCGATGGTCGGCTTCGGGCCCGAGGATCACCGGCGCCCGGAGTTCGCCGAGGTCTTCGGCGGCAACGCCCTGCTCGCCGGGATGGAGCCGATTGCCGCCTGCTACGGCGGCCATCAGTTCGTCAATTGGGCAGGGCAGCTGGGCGATGGCCGCGCGATCAGCCTCGGGGAGGTCGTGACCCCCGCCGGCGCACGCTGGGAGCTGCAGCTCAAGGG
>JAYQOZ010000309.1:0-3192 GCA_038145035.1 Gemmatimonadaceae bacterium
CGGCCCCGGCCCGAGTCCGCTCGCGCCGGGGCCGTCCTGCCATCCGGCGCGCCGTGGCTGGACTCGCACGCCCACCTCGGGGATCCCGCCTTCGATGGCGACCGCGAGGCCGTGCTGGCCCGTGTGCGCGAGACGGGTGGCGAGGGCGTGGTCTGCATCGGCGAGTCCCTCGCCGCGGCCGAGCGAGCCCGGCGCATCGCCGAGGCCCACCCGGGCTTCGTGTGGTGGACCGCCGGGGTGCACCCCCATGACGCCGCCGGCTTCAATCCCGGGCGCGACGTGGACGCCATCGGCCTGGCGCTCGCGCAGGGTGCGGTGGCTGTCGGGGAGTGCGGGCTGGACTACCACTACGACCATTCGCCGCGCGCCCTCCAGCGCCGGGCCTTCGCGGCCCAGCTCGCGCTCGCGGCGCAGCACGGCAAGGCCGTCGTGGTGCACACCCGGGAGGCCGAGGACGACACCATCGCCATGCTCCGCGAGGCCGGGAGCGCCGGAATCCGCGGTGTCCTGCATTGCTTCACCGGCTCAGCGGCACTGGCGGAGGCCGGGCTGGCGGCCGGATGGTGCGTCTCCATCGCCGGCGTCGCCACCTTCAGGAAGTGGGAGCGGAACGACGTGCTCCGGCTCCTGCCGGCGGATCGCCTGCTGGTGGAGAGCGACAGCCCATACCTCGCGCCAGTCCCGATGCGCGGCAGGCGGAATGAACCGTCGTGGTGCACCTTCACCCTCGCGCAGGTCGCCAGCGTCCGCGGCGAGGACCCCGTAACCCTCGGACGCGCCGTCTGCGACAACGCCAGACGGCTGTTTCAGCTGACGTAGTGCGGTTCCGTGTTCCCCCTCTTTCCCCCACGAACTAGGATGTTCGCATGAGCGTGCCTTCCGACATCGAGATCGCCCAGGCGGCGACCCTCCGGCCCATCACGGAGGTCGCGGCCCAGATCGGCCTCGGCCCGGACGACCTCGACCTCTACGGCAAGTACAAGGCTAAGGTCTCCCTCGAACTCACCACCCGTCCGGCCAAGGGCAAGCTGGTGATCGTGACCGCCATCAATCCCACGGCGGCCGGCGAGGGGAAGACGACCACGTCCGTGGGCCTCGCGCAGGCCCTCCGCAAGCTTGGCGAGAATGCCGTGCTCTGCATCCGCGAGCCCTCGCTCGGTCCCGTATTCGGCGTGAAGGGTGGCGCCGCCGGCGGCGGCTATGCCCAGGTGCTGCCGATGGACGACATCAACCTGCACTTCACGGGCGATTTTCACGCCATCAGCTCGGCGCATGCACTGCTGAGCGCCATGCTCGACAACCACCTGCAGCAGGGCAACGTCCTCAACATCGATCCGCGCCGCATCACCTGGCCGCGCACGATCGACATGAACGACCGCGCGCTGCGCAAGGTGATCATCGGCCTCGGGGGCCCCGCCGAGGGCGTGGTGCGCGAGGACCGCTTCGTCATCATCCCGGCCTCGGAGATCATGGCCATCCTCGCGCTGGCCACCAGCGCGACGGATCTCGAGGAACGGCTCGGGAACATCATCGTCGGCGCCACCTACGGCGCCGAGCGCAAGCCGGTCCGCGCCCGTGACCTGAACGCACAGGGCGCCATGGCGATGCTGCTCAAGGACGCCATCCGGCCCAACCTGGTCCAGACGCTCGAGGGCGGCCCGGCCTTCGTGCACGCCGGTCCCTTCGGCAACATCGCGCACGGCTGTAACTCCATCCTCGCCACGAGGGCGGCACTCGCGGTCGGCGACATCGTCGTCACCGAGGCCGGCTTTGGCTCGGACCTCGGCGCCGAGAAGTTCTTCGACATCAAGTGCCGCTTCGGCGGGCTGAAGCCCGAGGCCGCGGTCGTCGTGGCCACGATCCGTGCCCTCAAGATGAACGGCGGCGCGAAGAAGACCGAGCTGGGGACGGAGAACCTCGACGCGCTGCGCAAGGGCGTCGTGAACCTCGAGCACCACATCGCCAACGTGCGCCAGTTCGGGATGGAGCTCGTGGTCGCGATCAACCGCTTCGGCAGCGACACGGACGCCGAGCTGGCCATCGTGCGCGAGGCCGCCGAACGCGCGGGTGCCCGCGTGGCGCTCTGCGAGGTCTTCGCCAAGGGTGGCGCCGGCGGCGAGACGCTGGCGAAGGAGGTGCTCGACATCCTGAAGGGCGGCAAGTCGAAGTTTGCGCCGATCTACGACAGCGCGAAGCCCATCAAGGAAAAGATCGACACCATCGTGAAGCGCGTGTATGGCGGCGACGGTGCCGAGTACAGCGCCAAGGCTGAGCGTGCCATTGCCTACCTCGAGGGCATTGGCCTCGGCGGCACGCCGATCTGCATGGCGAAGACGCAGTACTCACTGTCCGACGACGCCACCAAGCTCGGCCGCCCCAGCGGCTTCAAGGTGACCGTGAATGACGTGTACCCGGTGGCTGGCGCCGGCTTCGTCGTCGCGCAGTGCGGCGAGATCATGACGATGCCCGGGCTCCCGAAGGTGCCCGCCGCGGAGCGCATGAGGATCAACCCCGACGGCTCCATCGAGGGCCTCTTCTAACCGACCATGACGACTCGAGTCCAGACCCTCAGCACGAAGGCGGCTCCGGCCGCCATCGGCCCCTACAGCCAGGCCACCGTCGCCGGCGGCTTCCTGTTCACCGCCGGCCAGATCCCCCTCGATCCGGCGAGCGGAGAACTGGTCACCACCGACATCGAGGCGCAGACCCGTCGCGTCCTCGCCAACCTCGCTGCAGTGCTCAAGGAGGCCGGTGCTTCCTGGGGCGATGTCGTGAAGACCACCGTGTTCCTCACGGACATGGCCGACTTCCCTCGCTTCAACGAGATCTACGCCGAGATCCTCGGCGAGGCGCGGCCAGCCCGCTCGACGGTGCAGGTGAGCGCGCTGCCGCGAGGCGTGAACGTTGAGGTGGAGTTGGTAGCGAAGCTGGCGTAGTGAACCCCGAAGAAGGACGGAAGACGAAGGACGGAAGCCAGACCCGCCGTTCGCTTTTGTCCTCCGTCCTTCGTCCTCAGTCCTGAAATGACCCGCGAAGACATCTTCCGCCTGACTCAGTTCGCGCGCTGCGCCGGCTGAGCGTCCAAGATGGGGCCGGGTGACCTGTCCGCCGCGCTCGCGCCGCTGCCGCGCGAATCGGATCCCCGCATCCTCGTCGGTCGGGAGACCTTCGATGACGCGGGGGTGTTTCGGC
>JAYQOZ010000310.1:0-3191 GCA_038145035.1 Gemmatimonadaceae bacterium
CGGTGGGGTTGCCGTTTGGGTTCGGGGCCTGCGAGCTTGTCGCGGGCGAGGTGGCGGGGGTCCCGGCGGCCTTCACGCTTCTGCCTGAGCTTCAGGTAGTCGTCGAGGAAGCCGATGCCGCCCATCAGCACCGTCACCATCAGCGCCAGCCATACGTAATGGCTCGACAGCTGCATCCAGAGCAGGGTCGAAAGCAGCACCGCCGTGAGGATGATCAACCCGCCCATCGTCGGCGTCTGGCCCTTCCCCGCGTGCGAGTCCGGTGTGCCCTCGCGCACCACCTGGTGCACCTGCATCCGGCGCAGCTGGCGCAAGAGCCAGGGCCCGACGACGAAACACACGAGCAGGGCCGTGATGGCCGCGCCCGCCGCCCGGAACGAGATGTAGCGGAAGATGTTGAAGCCGCTTTCGTACTTCGTGAGCGGGAGGAGGAACTCGTACAGCATTCAGGTCGTCGCCCAGGTGGTGAGCAGGGGAAGCAGGCGTTCCAGCCGAACGCCGCGCGAGGCCTTCAACAGGATCGCCGCGTTCGGCTCCAGTCGCGGCTGGAGTTGCGGCCAGAGATCATCGACATCATCGGCGACCAGCACGCGCGGATCCCCGGGTGCCAGTGTTCGCAAGGTTTCGGCGAACGCCCCCAGCCCGGCGACCGTCTCGGCACCACTCGCGAGCGCCGCCTCGGCGACCTCCCGATGTGCCCGCGCACTGGCCGCCCCCAGCTCCCGCATCGTACCCAGCACCGCTACCCGGGGACGCCCTTCGGCGACGTCGCGCAACAGGTCGATGGCGGCCCGGGCCGACCCCGGATTGCTGTTGTAGCAGTCGTTGACCAGGAGGGCAGCGCCCAGCGGCTCCACCGCGGAGCGCATCGCGGGATGCGGCATGCGGGCGATGCCGGCGGCCGCGTCCTCGGGCGCAATGCCGAACTCATCGCCGAGGGCCATCACCAGCGCCGCGTTGCGCAGGTTGTGCGCCCCCGGCAGCGGTATGTCCACGCGTGCCCCGCCCCATTCGAGCCAGCCGCGGCCGCCCGGATGCAGGCCAAAACCCTTCGGCACGCGGTCACCGGACGCCAAGCCGGCACTGAGGACGCGCAGGGCACGCCGACGCGCCTCGGCCACGACGTCCGGCTCCGCGCTCGGCACGACCACCAGCGGCACCCCGTCGGCCAGCGAGAGTTCCTCGACGAGCACGCCGGCGAGGTCGCCGAAGCCCTCGAGGTGCTCCTCCTGCACGGTCGTGATCAGCGCGACGTCCGGGCGAATGATCCGGCGCAGGGCGGCGATCTCACCGGGCTCGTTGGTACCGGCCTCGATCACCGCCACGTCCGCCTCGTCGGGCAAGGCCAGCAGCGTAAGCGGGACGCCGATGCGGTTGTTGAGATTGCCCGTCGTCGCGTGGACGTTCAGGCGGCTGCCGAGTGCGGCCCTCAGCAGCTCCTTGGTGCTGGTCTTGCCATTGGAGCCGCCCACCGCGATCACGGGGCGCGCCCAGGCATCACGGCGGTAGCGCGCCAGCTGTCCCAGCGCGATCAGCGTATCGGGCACCTCGAGCACCGGCACGCCGGCGGTTGGCGCTCGGGCCGCATCGGCCACGACCAGGGCCGCCGCGCCCCCGGCCACCGCCTCGCCCAGATGGTCGTGGGCGTCGAAGCGCTCGCCGACCAGGGCAACGAACGCCTCCCCCGGCCTGAGGCTCCGGCTGTCGGTGGAGATGCCGGCAATCGGGCGCGCATCGAGGTCGCGCCGCCCGAGGGCACGACCGAGGCGTTCGAGGGTCCAGAAGCTCATCAGGGACGGTCCGTCATCAGGTCGCGTACAATCTCGGCTTCGTCGAAGGGATACGCGGTGGTCCCCCGGATCTGGTAGGTCTCGTGTCCCTTCCCCGCCAGCAGCACCACGTCCCGCGCCGGGTCGGCCAGGCCGAGCGCGTGGGCTATCGCCGAGCGGCGGTCCTCGATCCGGTCGTAGGATCCCGGCGGCAGCGCGGCGACGATGTCGTCGAGGATGCGCTCGGGATCCTCCGTGCGTGGGTTGTCGCTGGTGATCACGAGGGCATCCGCCCCGCCCCGCGCGGCCTCCGCCATCTGCGGTCGCTTGCCGCGGTCGCGATCACCGCCGCAGCCGAAGAGGACGATCAGTCGACCGGGCGTGAAGGGGCGCAGTGCCGCCAAGGCACGCGTCAGCGCGTCCGGCGTGTGGGCGTAGTCGCGCAGTACCGTCGGGCGTTCGGCGAGCAGTTCCAGTCGTCCCGGGACCTGCGGCGCGGTGGCGAGGCGCGCCGCAATCAGCTCCGGCGCGAGGCCGAGTGCCAGGGACGCCGCCGCGGCCGCAAGTGCATTGCTCACGTTGAAATCCCCAATGAGTGGCAGCACGACAGGCCGCGACACCGCGCCGACCCGCAGCAGCCAGGCGGAACCGCGTGGGGTGTAGCGCACGTCCTCGGCGCGCAGGTCCGCATCGGCGGTCGTCCCGAAGCGCAGCACGCGCGGCGCCGACGGGAGCTGCGCCCACCAGGGATCATCGGCGTTGACCACGGCCGCGCCGTCGGACGCCAGCAGCGAGACCAGCCGGGCCTTGGCGGCGAAGTAGGCGTCCATGCTGCCGTGATAGTCGAGGTGGTCACGCGTGAGGTTCGTGAAGACGGCGGCCGCAAAGGTCAGCCCGCCGACACGTTGCTGATCGAGTGCGTGGGAGGACGCCTCCATGACGACGCGCTTCACGCCCGTGTCCACGAGCGCGCGCAGCACCCGATGCAGCTCGATCGGCCCCGGCGTGGTGAGACCGGATCCCCCCGGGAACGGCGAACCGTCGCCGAGCAGGATGCCCAGCGTGCCGATGCTTGCGGCAGGCGTCTCGCTCGCATCGAGCAGGTGCCGCAACAGCGCCACGGTGGTCGTCTTGCCGTTGGTACCGGTGACGGCCACCATCTGCAGCTGCCGGGCGGGCTCGTCATAGTACGCCGCCGCAGCCACGGCGGCGGCCGCGCGCGTATCGCGGACCACCAGCGCGGGAAGGGCCGTCGCACCGTCCTCGGCGATCAGCGCGCAGCTCGCGCCGGCGGCCGAGGCGTCCCCGAGGTACGCGTGCCCGTCGCGCACGCTGCCCCGCACCGCCACGAAGCAACAGCCGGCACCGACGCGCCGGCTGTCGTCGGTGAGGTCGCTGACCGTCGCCGGGAGGCTGCCCCGC
>JAYQOZ010000311.1:0-1342 GCA_038145035.1 Gemmatimonadaceae bacterium
GGTGCAGCTGGGCTGATGACGACCCTCCCCCTTCCATCCTACTTTCGCCTGCAATGATCGACCTTCGCTATGTGAAAAAGCTCCTGGAGATGCTTGACGAGTCCACCGTGGATTCCCTCGAGATCTCTTCGGACAAGGGGATGCGGATCCGGCTGAACAAGACGCCGGTGGCCCGCGGGACCGTCCAGGTTGCGGCGCCGATGGCGGCTGCCCCGGTGACGGCGGCTCCCGCCCCGGTGGCGACCCAGGCCGCCGCGCCTGCCGCTGCCGCCGCCCCGGCGGCTGCGCCCGCGAGCACGGCCGTGGACGTGAAGTCGCCGATGGTCGGCACGTTCTACGCCTCCCCCGAGCCCGGGGCGAAGGCCTACGTCAGCGTCGGCCAGTCCGTGAAGAAGGGGCAGGTGCTCTTCATCATCGAGGCGATGAAGATCATGAACGAGATCGAGTCCGAGGTCTCAGGCAAGGTGGTTGAGGTACTGGCCTCGGACGCGCATCCGGTGGAGTACGGGCAGGTTCTCTTCCGTGTCGACCCCAATGGCTGATCCCCAGAAGCCGGGTGCCCCGTCGCCCCCGGCGGTGGCGCCAGCGGCGGCACCAGCGGCGGCACCAGCGGCGGCACCAGCGGCCAGGCAGGCGGCCCCGGCGTACAACTTCAAGGCCGTGCTGCAGAACATGGTGCAGCAGGGTGGCTCCGACCTGCACCTCAAGATCGGCCGCCCGCCGACGATGCGTCTAAACGGCGAGCTCGTGCCGATGGACCTGCCGGCGCTGAAGCCGGAGGACCTGCGCTCCATCGGCGAGCAGATCATCCCGCCCAAGCAGCGCAAGGAATTCGACGAGTCCAAGGACGCCGACTTCGCGATCGGCGTTCCGGGCATCGGCCGTTTCCGCGTGAACGTGTACCAGCAGCGCGGCTCGCTGGCCTATGCGTTCCGCGCCATCGCCTTCCAGGCGATGACGATGGAGGAGCTCAACCTCCCGCCCATCCTCAAGGAAGTGGCGATGAAGCCGCGCGGCCTCGTGCTTGTCACGGGCATCACGGGCTCGGGCAAGTCCACCGCGCTGGCCTCGATGATCCACTACGTCAACGAGAACCGGCACGCGAACATCATCTCGATCGAGGACCCGATCGAGTTCCTGCATCGCGACATCAACTGCCACATCAACCAGCGCGAGGTGGGGACGGACACGACGTCGTTCTCGCAGGCGCTGCGCCGCGTGCTGCGTCAGGACCCGGACATCATCATGATCGGTGAGATCCGCGACATCGAGACGCTGGAGATCGCGCTGAAGGCGGCCGACACCGGCCACATGGTGTTCTCGACGCTGCACACGATGGACG
>JAYQOZ010000311.1:1352-3180 GCA_038145035.1 Gemmatimonadaceae bacterium
GACCATCAACCGCGTGCTCTCGTTCTTCCCGCCCAGCGAGCAGGCCGACATCCGCTTCCAGCTCTCGACCGCGCTGCAGGCCGTCGTCTCGCTGCGCCTCGTGCCGCGCGCCGACCGCCCGGGCCGCATCCCCGCCTGCGAGATCCTCGTGAATACCGCGGCCGTGGCCGACAACATCCGCGATGCGAGCAAGGCCCTGAACATCCCCGACCTCATCCGCGAGGGCACGGTGCAGTACGGCATGCAGTCCTTCGACCAGTCGCTGATGAACTGGTACCAGAAGGGCGTCATCTCGTACGAGTCCGCCCTCTTCGCCTCCACCAGCCCCTCGGAGTTCGCCCTCAAGGTGCAAGGCGTGGCCGGCACCTCGGACGGCGACTGGAACGCCCTCAAGCAGGACGCCTCGTAAGTGTTCAAGCGCGTCCTGATTGCCAACCGGGGGGAGATCGCCCTCCGCATCATCCGCGCCTGCCGGGAACTCGGCGTGGAGACGGTGGCCGTGTACTCCGAGGCCGACCGCGAGTCCCTGCACGTGCGTTTCGCCGACGACGATGTCTGCATCGGACCGGCGCCGGCGCGTGAGTCCTACCTGCGCATCCCGCGGCTGATCGCGGCGGCCGAGATCACCGGCGCCGACGCGATCCATCCGGGCTACGGCTTCCTCGCCGAGAACGCGGAGTTCGCCGAGACCTGCGCCGCCAGCGGCATCGCCTTCATCGGACCGACGCCGCAGCAGATCCGCACGATGGGCGACAAGGCGGCGGCCCGCGCGGCGATGATCGCGAACGACGTCCCCGTGGTGCCGGGCTCACCGGGCCCCGTCGAGGACGTCGACGACGCGCTGAAGATTGCCGAGGGGATGGGCTTCCCGGTGATCATCAAGGCCGCGGCCGGTGGTGGCGGCAAGGGCATGCGCGTGGCACGGGACTCCGACGACTTTGCGCGCTCGTTCCAGCTGGCGAGGTCCGAGGCGCTCTCCGCCTTCGGCAACGGCAGCGTGTACGTGGAGAAGTACCTCGAACGTCCGCGGCACGTGGAGTTCCAGGTCTTCGGTGACACGCACGGCAATGTCATCCACCTCGGCGAGCGCGACTGCTCCGTGCAGCGGCGGCACCAGAAGCTGGTGGAGGAGGCGCCCTGCCCGGTGATGACGCCCGAGCTGCGCGCCAAGATGGGAGCGGCGGCGGTGAAGGGCGCCAGGGCCATTAACTACGTGGGCGCCGGCACGGTCGAGATGCTGCTCGACCAGGACGGCTCGTTCTACTTCATGGAGATGAACACGCGCATCCAGGTGGAGCATCCGGTGACCGAGATGCTCACCGGCGTGGACCTCGTGAAGGAGCAGATCCGTGTGGCGTCCGGGCTGCCGCTCTCGGTGCTCGGCACGCCGACGCTGAATGGGCACGTGATCGAGTGCCGCGTGAACGCGGAGGACCCGAAGCGGAACTTCCAGCCGAGCCCGGGCCGGGTGGAGGTGTTCCATATGCCTGGTGGCAACGGGGTGCGTGTCGATACTCACGTCTACGCTGGGTACTCGGTGCCGCCGTTCTATGACTCGATGATCGCGAAGCTGATCGTGCACGGGCGCGACCGGGCCGAGGCGATTGCCAAGATGAAGCTTGCGCTGGAGACGTTTGTCGTGGAGGGTGTGACCACGACAATACCGTTCCTTGGGACGTTGATGGATCATCCCAAGTTCGTTGAAGGGGACGTGCACACCAAGTTCCTGGAGCAGGAAGGGGCGGATCTGTTCGCTTGATCTTCTGTCTCGATTGTGAGTTTGGGCCCGCGGTTGGGGTGGGTATATACCCCCCCCCGGCGGGGGCCC
>JAYQOZ010000312.1:0-3152 GCA_038145035.1 Gemmatimonadaceae bacterium
GTCCAAGATGGGTCCGGGTGACCTGTCCGCCGCGCTCGCGCCGCTGCCGCGCGAATCGGATCCCCGCATCCTCGTCGGTCGTGAGACCTTCGATGACGCGGGGGTGTTTCGGCTGTCCGACGATCTCGCGCTGGTGCAGACCGTGGACTTCTTCGCGCCCATCGTCGACGACCCGTACACCTTCGGCCGCATCGCCGCGGCGAACGCCCTGTCGGACGTGTACGCCATGGGTGGCGAGCCGCTCACCGCGATGAACATCGTCGGCTTCCCCGAGCGGCGCCTGCCGCTCTCGGTGCTCACGGCGATCCTGCGCGGCGGCCAGGACGCCGTGCACGAGGCCGGCGCCCGGATCGTTGGGGGCCATACCGTGACGGATGAGGAACTCAAGTACGGCCTCGCGGTAACGGGGCAGGTGCATCCCGATCGCATCCTGTCCAACGCCGGCGCGCGGCCCGGTGACCAGCTCCTGCTCACCAAGCCACTCGGCACCGGAATCCTGGCCACCGCCGGCAAGGCGGGGGCCCTGTCGCCGAAGCAGGAGCAGGCCCTGCACCGGTCGATGATGGCACTGAACCGGGAGGCGGCGCGGGCTGCCGTGGCGAGCGGAGCGCGCTGCGCGACGGACGTCACCGGCTTCGGACTCCTCGGCCACGCGCGGCACGTGGGGCGCGGCAGCGGGGTGCGCGTGGTGATCGCGCATGGCGCGGTGCCGCTGCTGCCGGGCACCCGCGAGGCCCTCGCGGCCGGGCACGTCACCGGCGGCGCGTCGCGCAACGCCAGCTGGCTCGATGACGACACCGACTGGAACGACGTGGGTGGCGACGTGCGCGCGCTGCTCTCGGATCCGCAGACATCCGGCGGGTTGCTCGTGGCGTTGTCCCGGGACGCCGTTCCAGGGTTCATGGCGCGCGTGCCGTCCGCCGTCGTTGTCGGTCGGGTGGAGGCATGGTCCTCGGGCCCTCGCCTCGTGGTGGAGTAGCCGTGCCGCGTCGCCGAGCCGTGGTCCTGGGGGTGGAGGGGGTCTGGTGGTCCCCGCGATCTTCAAAATCGTTGCGGCCTGACTTCGTCGGGCTGGGTGGGTTCGATTCCCACACGCTCCCGCCACGGCGCGCGGCGTGGTCGCGCGCGTCGCTCGTGCTACTCACGTTGCTGGCTGGCCTGGCCCTACCGCTCCGCGCGCAGAGCAGTGGCGGCACGCGCGCCGGCGCCACCGCCACGGCGCTCGTGGTGGCAGCCGACTCCGTGGGCGTCCCGTCCGACGACCTGACGCTGGCACCGCCGATCACGCCGCGGCGCGCCTTCCTGTCGTCGCTCCTGCTCCCCGGCTCGGGTCAGGCGCGGCTGGATCGCCCGTACGCCGGCGGGCTCTTTGTCGCCCTCGAGGTGCTGGCGGTCACGATGCGCCATCGAGCCACCGAGGACCTACGCATCGCCCAGCGCTTCAGCGGCGACTCCATGCCGCTGCGCTACCAGAGCAATCCGATCACGGGCCTCGTCGCGCGCGACACGCTCGGCCGGCCGATTGTCACGGCCTGGCAGTCATCGCGGTACACCGAGGCCTGGGTGCGCACCCGGCGATTGCACCGCGAAGACTGGACCGCGCTGTTGATCTTCAACCACCTCTTCGCCGGCGCCGACGCGTTCGTGGCGGCGCAGCTCTGGGACCTGCCGCAGAAGGTGGGATTCCGGCAGACGCCGTTCGGATCGCTGCTCTCGCTGACCCTCAGCTTCGGGTCCGCGCCGCGGCGCTAGCGGCGTCAGCCATCGCCGACCGCGGGCGGGTTTAGGGCCTCGGCAGCGCCGACACGGGCTCCACGGCCCCGTCCGAGACCCGGCAGAGCGCGATCTCGCCAGGCGTGAACCGCAGCAGCTGCGGGGCGTCCAGCCAGGCGCCCGGGTTCGCGAATATACCGGTTCCCGCGCGCTCGAGCGTGGCGACGTGCGAGTGCCCGAACACCAGGGCCTCCGGCGCACCGGATGCCCCAAGGCGCTCGTGCGCTACGCGTCGCAGGCCCTCGCCGCGGTCCTGCGGCTGCGCATGCCGGCTGGTGTGCGAGCTCCTGAGCGCCAGGGCCGTGCCCCAGTCGGGGTGCAGCCAGCGGTAGGCGCGGATGGCCCAGGGGTTGCGCAGGAGGGCCCGTAGCCGACGATACGGGGCGTCCTCCCTCACGCGGAGGCCGTCGCCGTGCTCAATCAGCGTATCCCAGCCGCCCAGGGTGCCCCGCCACGGCCCCACGTGATACGTGACTCCCACATCGCGGCGGAGCACGTCGCCTCCCCAGCAGTCGTGGTTTCCCGCGATCCAGGTCACTGGAAAGCCGAGGTCGGAGAGCCGCGCCAGTTCGCCGAGCACGCGGATGCCTGTCCGCGGCACCACGTGCCGCCACTCGAACCAGAAATCGAAGAGGTCGCCGTTGATCACCAGCGAGCGGGCGTCCCCCGGCAGCCGCCGCAGCAGCGCCACCAGCTCGCGCTCGATTTCGGCCGGTGCCACGCCGAGGTGCACGTCGGAGAGTAGGTATGCGGGGGCGGGAAGCATCGTGGAATCCTATCGGCCCGACGCTCCCTTTACAAAGGGCGGCGCGCATCGGTAGACTCGCCGCATATGGAGTCCATCTCCGAGTTGCGGGTCCGCTACGCCGAATCGGACCAGATGGGGGTCGCGTACCATGCGAACTACCTCGTCTGGTGCGAGGTCGGCCGCACCGACTTTATCCGCGCGCTGGGGATGACCTACGCGGAGATGGAGGCGGCCGGCATCATGCTGGCCGTTGCGGACGCGCGGCTGCGCTTCCACGCCCCGGCGCGCTACGACGACCTCGTCCGGATCGCCACCCGGCTCACCGGGGTACGCTCGCGCATGGTGGCCTTTGCCTATGAGATCTCGCGGGTCGGCGCCGACGGCAGCATCGCCGAGCGCCTGGTCTCTGCCAGCACGACGCTGGTATCGATCGACCGCGACAGCCGGCCCGTGAGCTTGCCCGCCGACATCCGCGCGTTGCTGGCCCGTGGCCTGCCGGTGGCGGCATGAGTCGGCGCGCCCTGCTCCTGCTGGCCCTCGCCGCGCTCGGCGGCTGCTATGGCTTCGCCGGTGGCGGGCTCCCCCAGCACGTCCGCACCGTCGCCGTGCTGCCCCTCGACAACGAAACGAC
>JAYQOZ010000313.1:0-3151 GCA_038145035.1 Gemmatimonadaceae bacterium
GAAGACGAAAGCGAAGGCGGGAACCTTTTTCTCGATCAGGCTCCACGCGGCCACGCGGCGCGCGCCCGCGAGCAGCAGCGACTCGGGATTGATGGCGACGAGGAAGTCCTGCTCATCGGGCGCAATGTCGGACTCGAAGTTGAACGACCCCTCGGCCCAGGTGAACAGGAAGTACACCGCCTCCTCGATCTGCACGCGCATCTGCGCGTTCAGCTGGTCGCGCGTGATCATCCCGCCTTCGACGAGGATCTCGCCGAGGCGCTTGCGCCGCGTGCGGCCCTGCATGTCGATGGCCGCGTCCAGCTGGCCCTGCGTGAGCGACCCGCTCTTCACCAGGATGTCGCCGAGACGGTCGCGGCGGTTCACGATCGACGCGTACGAGATGCGGCCCCTGTCGAAGTAGATCGAGCCGAAGTTGCTCTTGTGCGTCACGGACAGGCAGCCGCTCTTCTTGCCCATGGCGAGCAGCTGCAGGACGTCCGGCAGGGACGCTTCCTTGAGGGAACCCTTAATGGCCATCTACCGCAGCTCCTCCAGCAGGCGACCGCCGAGGTCGGCCCACTCCCAGACCACCTTCTCGCGGTCGAGGAACGTGTGGTCGCTGGCCTGCGCCGCGGCGGCCAGCCCGAGCTCGCGGCGCGCAAGCAGCGCATCGAGCGGCACGCCAGCGGCGTCCGCGGCGGCGTGCAGGCGATTCACGATCCCGATCAGCTCCCGCACGCTCTGCACCTCGGGCGCGCAGATGACGTCGAGCAGTTCGGGCGTGGCCGGACGGCCGAGCGCGGCCAGGAACCGCGTGCCGAGCTTGTCGCGCAGGGGGCGGTCCGGAGCCCGCATGGGCACGATCAGCCCGCCCTCGCAGCGCGAGCGCAGCCGCGCCGCCAGGTCCGCGATCTCCGCCGGCGGTCGGTCACTCGAGAGCACGATCTGCCTGCCGTCCTCAATCAGCGCGTTGAACACGAAGAAGAACTCGTCCTGCGTGCGCTCCTTGCCCGCCAGGAACTGTACGTCGTCCACGCAGAGCGCCCCGACGCCGCGATACCGATTGCGCCACTGCTCCACGGCGCCCTGCTGCATGGCGACGATGAGTTCGTCCACCAGCGCCTGCGCATGCACGCAGGCCACGGGAATACGGTGGATCTGCTGCAGCGCGTTGCCGATGCCGTGCACCAGGTGCGTCTTGCCGACGCCGCTGGAGCCGGTGATCAGCAGGGGGTTGTACTTGCTGCCGGGCTGCTCGATGACCGCGTCGGCGGCGTGTACGGCCAACTGGTTTGCTGCTCCCGTGTCGAAGCCGTCGCGGCTGAACACGGGGTTCGGGCCGCTGGGCGGCACCTCACCCTGCAGGGCCTTCTCCACCAGCTCCTCCGCCTGGGCCAGCCGCTCCGGGTCGCGGAAGAGCTCGTGCCCGCCGAGGGCCCTGTCGACCGACGTGGCGTCGGCCTCGAGGGCGCGCAGGTGCTCCACCGCCTCCACATAGGTCCTGATGAGGCCCTCCACGTCCGGCTCCCGCGGTAGCGCCAGCGCGCGCTCCAGCACCGCCGTGCGGTACCCTTCGCCCTTCCAGTACGCGACCACCTCGCGCAGGCGCACCTGCCAGCTCTCCACCTGCTCCTGCACCACCGCCGCCACGTCGGTGAGGAAGCTCAGGAACTCACCCGTGGGGCGCAGCGCGTCGACGGAGCCGGGGCGCGGCGTGAGCGTGGGCCGCCGCGGACGGCCGCCCATTGTCTCCTGCGCCACCCACTGGTTCAGCAGGCCGTGCAGCTCCCGCACGCTGGCGATGCCATGCGTGGCCAGCGCCTCGAGGGCCACGTCCGGCACGCTGAGCTCTCGCTCCGAGACCGCCGAGCGCAGGATGGCCATGCGCGCCTCAAACTCCGGCACCCCCACGTCCACCACCAGGCCACCGGCCATGAACGAGATGATCCGCTCATCCACGTCCGCGATGTCCGCGGGCGGCCGGTCGCAGGCGCAGATGATCTGCCGGTTCCCCTCCTGCAGTACCGTGAACAGCCGCAGCAGTTCGGCCTGCATCTCGCGGCGGCTGGTGAGGAACTGCAGGTCGTCGAGGAGCAGCAGGTCGAGGTTGCCCAGCCGGCGGCCGAAGGCCGAGGTCTCGCCGGCGCTGACGGCCGCATGGAACTGCTCGGAGAACTCGTCCATCGTGAGGGCGAGGATCTCAGCCGCCGGCCGCAGGCTCTTGAGGAGCTGCGCCGCCGCCGTGATAAGGTGCGTCTTGCCGAGGCCCGAGCCGCCGTAGATGAACAGCGGATTGTAGGTCGTGCCCGGCGCCTCGGCGACCGCGCGCGCGGCGGCGGCGGCCAGGCGGTTCCCCGTCCCGACGACCAGCCGTTCGAACGTGTGGCGCGGGTTGAGACGCATCAGCCGCCCTCGCGCGCGCTGAGCTTGCGCAGCACCTGCTCGGAGATACCGCGCAGCGTCTCGAACACCCCGGGGCCGTGCAGCGCGTCGGCGGCGAAAGAGGGAACGCCGCGAAAGTTGATGGCATCCTCAAGCTCGGGAATGCCGTGCAGCAGCTCGGGCGGCAGGTCCCGCTTGTTGTACTGGATCACCATCGGCATCGCGCGCACGTCCACACCCTGCTCGGCGAGGTTGGCGTGCAGGTCCTGGAAGCTCTCGATGTTCTCCGCGAGCTGCCGCGCCTGCGAATCGGCCACGAACACCACGCCGTCGGCACCCTGCAGCACCAGCTTGCGCGTGGTCTGGTAGTAGACCTGGCCCGGCACCGTGTAGAGCTGGACGCGCGTCGTGAAGCCCGAGATGGTCCCGAGGTCGATGGGTAGGAAGTCGAAGAACAGGGTGCGGTCGGGCTGCGTGGCGAGCGAGACCATCTGCCCCTTGCGGTCTGACGGCACCTGACCGTGGATGTAATGCAGGTTGGTCGTCTTTCCGGACCGGCCCGGCCCGTAGTACACGATCTTGCACGTGATCTCTCGCGTGGCGTAGTTGACCAGACTCACGTCGCGTCCCCGCGCCCTGTGGTGCGCCCTGCCATCAGCCCCTCCCGAAGAGTTGGGAGAGATTGCGATTGAGGTCCTGCTCGAAGTTCTCCGCCAGCGCGGGCGGCGCATCCTCGGTGGCGGGCACCACGGCCGCCACCTGCGCCATGAACTCCTTGAGGTACAGC
>JAYQOZ010000314.1:0-3135 GCA_038145035.1 Gemmatimonadaceae bacterium
GGAGGATCCCGCGGCCTGGACTACGGGGGAGATGAATCGCGTCGACCTGCTCGACTCGCGCCTCTACGAACTGCCCCTCAATCTCGGTGGGCTGGGACCGCGCGCGACACTGCTCCGCGCGCTGCGCGATAGCGTGACGCCGACCGCCGGGCTCGTCATCACCGTGGACCTCGGCCACCAAGTGGCGGACGTGGGGATGTCGGCCGCCAATCGCGCACTCGTGGACTTCACCGCGTTGCGCGCGCTCGGCTACTCACTCTCGGTGCCGTTTGAGTTCGAGCTGGCACTGGGAGTGGCGGGGCTCCAAGCGCTGCACGAAGCGATCCCGGAACTGACGTTCCTCGCAGCGAACGTGACGGCGCGCGACTCGGCGCTCTTCCTGCGGAACCGCATCATTGCACACGGCGACGTGCGCGTGGGTCTCATCGGCCTCGTCAATCCGACAGTCCGTCAACGGCTGCCGCGCGCTGCGCTGCTCGACTTCACCTTTGAATCGCCGACGGACGTGGCGCGCCGCGAGGTCGCTGCGCTGCGGGCGGCGGGTGTGACCACAATCGTCGTGCTGTCAAACCTCGACCCGGCCGACCACGCGATACTCGCGAACGAGGTGCGGGGCGTCGACGTGATCCTCGCCGATATGTACGTGCAGTGGGCGCCGGAACTGACACGTACTCGTGTCGACGTGCCACAACGCCCTTACGCCCGGCCAGGGGCACCGTTGCTCGTGGCACGCATGGCGGCGAATGGCATCGGCGTCGGCCGACTCGACCTGGAGTTCCGCCGGAACTCACCGGACACATCCGCGCACCTGAGCGCCGCCGAACACGTGACACAACGCGTGACAGACCGGACAGCCCCTGACACCGCATTGGTGCGCACGATCGCGGAGATGGCGATGGTCACACGGCGCCCGCGTGGCGAACTGATGGTGCCGGCGTTCGTGGACCTGATCGAGCGCCACCCGCACCTCGCAACGTACGAAGGCCGACCGACGCAGGGCCGGATCCCGCAGCGGATGTGGGAGGACTTCATGGCGCGCGTCGTCCGCGTCCGGGGCAATGCCGAAGTGTCCGTCATCCGACGGCTCGAACAGTTCCCGACGCTCATCGGCAAGCTGCATGAGAACGAGGTGGAGGCGTGGCTGTGGACCGAGGACGAGGTCGTCCTCGTGGATATGATGGGCGGCGACCTGCGCGCGCTGCTGAAGTCGGACACTCGAGGCGAACTGGTCACGAGCGGCATTGAGCTCGGCCGCGGCTCAATCCTCGGCCACCCGATCGTGGACCACGTCAACTATCGCGTCGCAACGACAAATGTGCTCTTCGAGGGCGCGCGTGCGCCGTTCTTTGCACGGACCCGTCGCGTGCGGCAGACTTTTCGTATCGATGGGGAGGGCGTCCTCGTACCGGACCCCAACGGGTCGCCCCTCGCGCTCCGCGATCTTGTTTTCAGCGAGTTGCGTCGGCTCCGCGCGCAGCAACGCGGCAATCGCCAGATCGACGCGATCGCCGAGTGGCTCGAACCGGACCCACGCTTTGTACGCCTGCTCAGCGTCGCATTCGACCGGCCGAATCTGTTCCTCTCGATGAATCAGGTCGGTGGGAATGCAGGGTACGGGGAGGTCGGCGAAAGCCGCATCAGCGCGGCGAACGCGTGGGTCATCGGCTCCAGCGGGCGCTTCGTTGTCACGCAGACGCGCCAGCACTCGGCCACCGACTATGGCTTCGGATTGGCCTACGCGCGCCAGGCAGTGCGGATTGGCGGCGTCGAGGCCGTCCGCGAGACGGCGGACGACATGCGGTTCGACATCACGCTGCGCCCCACAGGGCTCCGCGACGGTGTGCGACTGCTCCCCTTCGCACGCGGCGAGTTCGATTCGGAGTTCACGCCGACCGAAGATCCCTCAACAGGCCTGAGGAACCCGCGCGAACTCGCGGCGCGCGCGATCGGCGGACTCCTCATTCCGCCAGGGCCGACGTTGCGCCGAATGGAATTTGCGCTCGCCGTCGAGAACGACTTCGGGAGGAAGAACCTGCAGTACGGCGTGCAGTCGAGGATGGAGTACTTTCTCAGCGTCGGGCGCAGTGCCCGCGGTCTCGCAGCGCCGGCGGCGTACCGTTTCCGCAATGACCTGACCTATTACTTTCCCTCGGCGTCCGACGATGCCACGCGGCTGGGGCTGCGATACAACATGGTGCACGAGCTGCTGGTCTCGATCGTGGACGAGCTTGCGCTCGCCATCACGGCGGATTTCTTCTTCTTCCGGGGGAAGGTGCCGGCGACCAGCGCGCTCGGCAGCAACGCGCAGCTGCGCCTCGGGCTGACGTACGAGCGGCTGTGGAAGCCGCGGTACCAGCCGTTCCTCTAGCGCCCGCGCCAGGTTGGTCGTCCGTCAGGCAAGGAACGTGTCATCGCGTCGATCAGGGACTTCTCGCCACTCTTGGTGGAGCGAACGTTCCGCTCAGGAGTACGGCGATGTGCCTGGAGCTCGCCCAACGAGTGCGGCGATGTGACCGAAGCCCCGCGGCGCTCCTGGCGCCCGAGCGCGATCGAGGGCAGGCCGCCGCCCGCCACGAAGCGTTGGCGAGGCCGGCGATTGCGCCCTACGCTTGACGCGTAGTCGACCCACCCTGATTGAAAGTTCCAGTCCCGTCGATGCCGTAGCGGTCGGCGAGGGCCGCCACCGCTGCTTACGTTTGCACCTGAGCCTTCGGCGCGAATGCTCGAATCACACTCGCCGATGCCCCGGCCAGCAGGGCGGGGTATGCCAGCGTGAGCGCCCACAAGGCGCCGGGCCCCACCTGCATGGCGCTGCCAACGACTTCGGCCACGCGCGCCACGGGCCCGTTCATCGACTGGATGCCGAGCAGGATCGCCCACGACGCCGCCCCGCCAATTGCCGCCAGCTGGGGGACGGGGGGGTCGGAGCGCCTGATCCAGGCCCAGAGCATTGCGACCACCACGACGGTCGCCCAGCCAAGGGCCGAGGTGCTCAGCGTCATCATGAAGAGCAGCGAGAGGAACCACAGTAGTCGCGGTGACATCAGCGGGACCCTCCGGCAGCGGGCGAAAACGTGAGCCGCGCAGAGGTCTGCTCGGCGGGCAGTGCGTCCGCGCCGTGCGGCCCGCTGAGCT
>JAYQOZ010000315.1:0-2755 GCA_038145035.1 Gemmatimonadaceae bacterium
CCGCCAAGCCCGCGCTCCGCATCCGTCATCGCGCGGCGCAGCAACGACGTCAGCGCGTCCGTATCCAGGGCCTCGAGGACAAACACGCGCATCCGCGAGAGCAGCGCGCCATTGAGTTCGAAGCTCGGATTCTCCGTCGTCGCCCCGATCAGCGTGAGCAGCCCGCTCTCCACGTGCGGCAACAGGGCGTCCTGCTGCGCACGGTTGAACCGATGGATCTCGTCCACGAAGAGCACGCTGCGACGCCCGAGCAGGCGGCGCTTCTCGGCGTCGGCGACGACCTCACGCAGCCGTGGGATTCCATCGGTCACGGCACTGAACGGCACGAACTCGGCGTCCACGTGCCGGGCCACGAGCCGGGCGATGGTGGTCTTCCCCGAGCCCGGCGGTCCCCAGAGCAGGATCGAACCCGTCTCGCCCCGCTCGATGGCCACGCGCAGCGGCTTGCCGGGGCCGAGGAGATGCGCCTGCCCGGCGACCTCGTCGAGGGACCGCGGCCGCAGTCGCGCGGCGAGTGGTGCCTGGAGCGGGCGCTCGAAGAGCGAGGGGGACGGGGGCGACGGCACGGCCTTAGGCGGCGGCGCCGCCCCCACCAAGCGCGCGCACGAGGCCGCGCAGGGCCAGCTCGTAGCTGTCCGACCCGAAGCCCGAGACGATGGCCAACGCGCCGGGCGCGAGATACGAGTGCCGGCGCTCCGGTTCCCGTGCGAAAATGTTCGAGAGGTGCACCTCGACGTACGGCAGCTGCACCCCGACCAGCGCATCGCGGATGGCGAGCGACGTGTGCGTCCAGGCACCGGCGTTCACCAGCGCGCCGGCGACCACCCCGCGGCAATTGTGGATGGCCTCGAGCATGCGCCCCTCCTCGTTGAACTGCGAGAACAGGAGCGTGACGCCGAGCTCGCGCCCGATGCCTTCCAGGTGCGCCTCGATCTCCTCGAGCGTCGTGGTGCCGTAGATCTCCGGCTCGCGAATGCCGAGGAGATTCAGGTTCGGCCCATTGAGTATCGCGATCCTCACGGCTTGAGGCCCTTCAGCCAGCCGTGGAACTGGTCGAGGTCGTCCCCGTCCGGTCCACCCTGCCCCGCGGCGTCGGTCGTGGGGGACGGCGTCGAGAAGAACTGGTCGAACTTGAGATTCTGCGACGCGCGCGGCACCGACTTCCGCCGCGGCGACGCCATCAGGTCATCGAGCCCGGTGTGGCCCGACGGTCCCTCGAACGTCGCGAGGCCGGCGAGGACCGCGGCGGCGGCGGAATCAGCGGCATCGCCTGGCAGGCCGAGCAATGCGTCGAGCGGCCAGCCGGTATCGGTCACGGGAGCCGGCTCGTCGGCCGCCGACGCATCGGGCGCCAGCACAGCCGCGGCCGCCATCGGCTCGGCATCGCCCGCGGCCGGCGCGCTGACCGCCCCCCCGCTGCGCGCGACTCCACGGCGCGCGAAGTTCCCGAAGAAGTCGCGCGCCGACGGCCCGGCGGGCGCCGGAAACTGCACGCCGGCGGCAGGGGTGGGCGCACGCAGGCGCACCCCGTCGAACGTGACGTCGGTCATCGCCGCGCCGGCGGGCGCGGGCTCCGGTTCCGCCGCGTCCGAGGCCGGCGCCTCGAAATCCAGCATCTCGGCCGCTTCGAGCTCCGCGAGCGTGTGACGCAGCTCCTGATTGTTCGGCTCCTGCTCCACCAGCTGCCGGTAGACGCTGATCGCCTCGGCGCGGTGTCCCTGCTGCAGGTACAGCGTCGCCATGGTCTCGGTGACGATTGCGGGCGCCCCGAGCCGCGTGAAGGGGCGCGTCGCCGCAGGCCCGTCGTCCTCGAGTCCGTAGTCGGCCAGCAGCGGCAGTGAGGCCATGTCCGCCTTGGTCATCCGCCGCCGCGGCGCCGCGCTGCGCTCGGAAAACGAGGGCGGCTCGCTGATCGGCGGTTCCTCGAGTTGCATCGACGGCAGCTCAGGCTCCGGAACGTCCGACACATCGGCGGCCGGCCCTGGGGCGAGCGCCGAGACGTCCACGACGCCCGCATCCACCGTCTCCTCGAGCCCGGTGATGGGCTCGACGTCCCCGGCGTCCAGTTCGACGCGGTCGAGACCCGCGAGCGGCGCCACCTCCTCCGCGGCGGCATCGGGCAAGTCGAGGTCGGCCAGCGGCGGCACGTCCTCCGCCACAAATTCCGATGCCTCGAGCCCCGAGAGCGGCGGCGCGTCCGAGGTGAACTCCGCGAGCTCGAGTCCTTCGAGCCCTGGCTCGGCCGGCGCGAGTGCATGTCCATCGCTGCTGGCCTCGACCTCCAGGCCGGCATCGCCGAGCGCTGCGTCCAGCGAGAGTGGTCCATCAAGCGCGATGGTCTCGGCCGAGGCATCGCGGCCTGCCGCCCCGTCGGCGAACCCGTACTCGGCGGCCTCGGCGCCCATCAGGGGCGCGGCAGCCGGCGCCGGTGGCTCGGGCGGCGTCTGGACCTCGGAAAAGTCAAAGTCGATATCGAGCAGCGAGCCGCGCTTGGGCGCCGTCCTGGACGTCGGCGGCGTCACCTCGGCCGTCGGTGAGGCGGCGGTCGGCTCGGCGAGCAGGGTGTCACCACCGAAGTCATCCGCCTGCTCGCGATCGCGGTCGGCCAGGGCCTGCGCGTTGATCACCACGGTACCGCCGGGCCCCGCGGGGCCCGCCGGCACAGTCGGCGGGGCACGGGGCGCGGCGGATTAGATAAAACCGCTATACCACGCCACACCCCCGCCCCCCCAGACGCGGGTGGCCCCCCCAAACA
>JAYQOZ010000315.1:2765-3134 GCA_038145035.1 Gemmatimonadaceae bacterium
CCGGCGGGGGCGGGCGGGGGGGGGGCCGGGGCCGGGGGTTTCACCCCCCCGGCCCCCCGGGGCCCGGCGGGGACCGACGGAACAGTCGGCGGCTCACTGGGCGCGTCGAATTCGATCATCCCGATATCCGACGCCTCACCGCCGCTCACGCTGACGCTCTTGGCCACCGATACGAGCGGGGTCGAGGAGTCCGCAAAGATGGGCGCGGGGGAGTCCTCCGGGGCGTCCCCACCCCCCAGCTGCGCCATCAGCTCGAGAACCTCGTCGTTTCGGCGATCGACCTCGAGCAGCTTCCCGTACCAGCGCCGCGCGTCGTCGGTATCGCCCAGGAGGCGCGCGATGTCGCCGAGATGCCGGAGGGCGATGAGG
>JAYQOZ010000316.1:0-1069 GCA_038145035.1 Gemmatimonadaceae bacterium
GCCTTGCCACGCTGCAGCCGCTACGTGCTACATTCGAAGACCAGACGCTCGTCGTCGAACTGGGAGACATGGCATGAGTGATACGGGAACGAAGGCAGGGTGCAATTGTGGCTGCAGCGGCGCGGGGCCGGTGCTCACCGAGTTCCTTCGCAACCTCGGTCCGTCGGATCGGGTCTCGCAACACTTCAAGAACGCCCACCTGGAAATCCTGAAGGGACTGAGCGCACTGCTCGACGAGCAGATCGCGGCGCGGACCGAAGGGCCACGGCACGATCAGGGGACGCGCATCACCGTCGACTAGCTCCCTGCTGTTAGCCCACCACGGACGGAGCCGAGCCGCTGCTACCGAGGCGCCTTGGCCTCGAGCGCTGCAAGGAGCGCCTTCGCGCGCGCCTTGAAGCGCTGGTCTTCGGGTGCCCAGTCAGAATCCACGGGGGCAGCCATCGCGGCCGTCAGCTGCGTCCGGGCTTCATCCGGGCGCCCCGTATCAAGCAACAACTCCGCGAGCAGCACCAGTGTGATCGGACTGTCGCGCTTCAGTGCCAGCGATCGGCGCAGGTGCGCTTCCCCGGCTTTCTTGTTACCGCCGAACATCGCGGGCACCGTCGCATACCAGCGACCGAGCGCGCGTTGCGCCGCGCCGTGGAGATAGGCCGGGTCTGCCGCGATGACCACCTCGAGCGCCCGCCTGATGTCGCTGCGGTGGCGCAACCCCTCGCGGCGTCCGAACAGTTCCGAGAGCAGTCCCATGTTGGCGGCCAGCCAGAAGTGGCCGTGTGGTTCAGCCGGAGCAATGGCGGTCGCCCGCCGCGCGGCGGCGATGCCCTCCTCGAGAGGAGGCCGCCTGGCGTCCCGCGACCCGGGACCGTTGGCGCCGAGCCAGTACAGCGCCCGTGACAGCTTCCAGGCCGACTCGGCATCCGCCGGGTGCTGGACGAGCCGGCGCTTCCACAAGGCGGCGGCCTGGCGGATCGACTCGCCGTCACGTGCCGCGAACAGCCGGTCGGGGTTGTCCTCGGCCTGAGCGGCGGTGATCGCTGGTGTGGCTGAGGCCTGGGCGGCGCCAAGC
>JAYQOZ010000316.1:1079-3119 GCA_038145035.1 Gemmatimonadaceae bacterium
CTGCCAGCGGTCGTCGCAGCGTGGTGTGGGAAAGCCCAGGAATGATGCGCACTAGCAGTCCCGGCGAAGCACCCACTGTGCCAGTTCACGAAGCCACCAGGCGTCGATTCCGGCCGTCTCGAGTGCGGCGACGGCGTGCCGGGTCCCTGCTTCGGCGAGCACCCGCGAGCGTGGCAGTCCGTACACAGCGGGGTAGGTGAGCTTGCTGTTGGCAACGTCCTTCCCGGCCGTCTTGCCAAGCACGTCCGAGGTCCCTTCGATGTCGAGAATGTCGTCGACAATCTGGAACACCACCCCGAGCTCACTGGCATAGGAGTCGAGCGCCGCAACGTGCGCGGGGCTGCCGCCGGCCATGATCGCGCCCGATACCGCCGCGGCGCGCAGCAGCGCGCCGGTTTTGCGCGCATGCATGTCGCGCAAGCCCGCCTCGTCCAGCGCCAGACGGCCGCCGTCGGGGCGCTTCACGAGCCCCGCGCATTCGAGGTCAATCGCCTGCCCGCCAACCATCCCGGCGCCGCCAACCGCCATGCCGACCTGCTGGATCACGCGCAGCCGACGCAGGCCCACGTCCGGCGAGTCTTCGCCCGGTCCGTGCGACGCGAGCAGGGCGAAGGCTTCGGCCAGCAGGCCGTCGCCGGCGAGGATGGCGAGCGCGTCGCCGTACAGGACGTGCAGCGTCGGCATGCCGCGGCGCAGGCTGTCGTTGTCCATCGCCGGGAGGTCGTCGTGCACCAGCGAGTAGGTGTGAATCATCTCGACGGCGCAGGCCGCCGGCATGGCGATGAGTCGCGCGGCGGCGAACTCCTCGGCCGTCCGCGCCCCATTGGCGCTGGCGACCGCCTCCGCGGACGCCAGCGTCAGGATGGGCCGGATGCGCTTGCCGCCAACGGTGATGCTGTAGCGCATCGCCTCGGCGACCAGCACGGGGCACACCGGGGGCGTTGGCAGCGCGGCGTCAAGCGCCTGTTCCACCTCAGCCTTGAGTCTGGCGCAATACGCGGCGAACACTCTTCCTGGAGGCGTTACCGCCGCCTGCGCTACTCGGTCTCCCATCCAGCCGCTCTCCTGCGGGCCACCATCCACCCGGCCGCTCCCACGCCGAGCAGAACGATTGCCGGTAAGACGCCGTAGAGGCTCTGCGGATCCGGCCCGAGCGCCCGCGAATATCCCTCTATGACCCACGCGTTCGGCGACGCCCAGCCCACGGCCTGCAGCCAGGGTGGCATCAGGTAGCGGGGCACCATGCTACCTCCAACCGCAGCGGCCACAAGAATCAGCGCGTTGGCGGCGGTCTGGGCCTGGCGCGTGCTGCGGCAACTGCAGGCGACGAGCAGGGTCAGCCCCGCCGAGGCGGCCGCAAGCGCAACGGTCATCGCGCCCCACGGCCAGAGTGCGCCCGGCCACTGGCGTGCGTAGGTGGTCCAGGCCACGGCGAAGACGACCAGCGTCTGCGCCATCCCTTGCGCGACCAGGAATAGCGCGCGCCCGTCGATGAGCGCGGCCATGCCGGAGGGCCCTGCGAGGACGCGGTCGACGATCCCGGCCGCGCGGTCGTCGTGGATGCTGCTGGCCCCGTGCACGGCCGACAGCAGGACGAAGAGCGCGGCGACGGCGGCCGCGTAGTAAGTCACCTGGTCGAGGGCACCGCGCGACCGTGCCGAGGGCTGGATCTCCACCAACCCTGCAAACGGCGCCGCCGAACCAGGATCCGCCTCCGCGCCGCCCTTCCCGAGATTGGCGGTCATCTCGTCGAGGGCGGCGCCGGCCTCGCTTCGCTGGGCGTCGGTCAGCTGGACGATGGCGCTGTCCACGAGCGAGATCACCCCGCGGAGCGCCGCGTCCGGCATCGCGGTGAAGTAGGCGCGCTGCACGGCACCGCCCACGATCGAACCGGCGACCGCGCGGGCCGGGTGCGTGAGCACCACCACCGGCGCCAGACCTTCACCAATGAGGTCGTCGAGCCGCCGGCCGCCGCGACGGACCACGATGGCGGCGTCGGCCGTTCCCGCCCCCCCGGCGGCGTCCGCCAGGGCCGCGCGG
>JAYQOZ010000317.1:0-3119 GCA_038145035.1 Gemmatimonadaceae bacterium
CCGGCGTCGATCTCCGCCACGACGCCGATGGATGGGGCGTTGCGCTTGGCCTGGTCGAACAGGTCGCGGACGCGGCTGGCGCCGACGCCGACGAACATCTCCACGAACTCGGAGCCGGAGATGTGGAAGAACGGCACGCCCGCCTCGCCGGAGACGGCGCGGGCGATCATCGTCTTGCCGGTGCCCGGAGGGCCGACCAGCAGGACGCCGTGCGGGATGCGCGCGCCCAGGGCGGCGAACTTCTCCGGGTACTTCAGGAACTCCACGACCTCCTGGAGCTCCTGCTTGGCCTCCTCCTGGCCGGCGACGTCCATGAACGTTACGGTTGGCTTCTGGCCGGTGAACATCTTGGCGCGGCTCTTGCCGAAGGACATCGCCTGGTTATTGGCGCCGCCCGCCTGCCGCATCATGAAGATGAGGATCGCGCCGAAGGCGATGATCGGCAGGAAGTTGAACAGCAGTCCGACCACGTTGCCGAACTGGCTCGGGCCCTTCACGAACAGGCGCACGCCGTTGGTGCCGCCGATCGGGACGCCGGCGTCCTTCAGGATCTCCTGGACCGAGGCGGACTCCTCCTTGCGGGAGCGAATCTGCTCGGCCTGGTCCTTCAGCTTCACGACCAGCGTGTCTGATTGCACCTCGATGGACTCGACCTTGCCCTGCTGGGCAAGGGAGATCACCTCGGAGATGGGCTTCTCGGAGGAAGCCGTGGCCGGTCGGAAGACCATGACCACCACCAGCACCAACGCCACCAGGATGAGCAGGTAGACGAAGACGTTGCGGGTGGAGCGTGCGTTCATACTGGCTCGCTTTCGCCCGAGCGGAGCACGCACCCCGGCTTGGAGTGGGGAGGGTGCGGCGGACCCCGGAGCCGGACATGCCGGCCCGATACATCGGTGGTTCGAGTGTAGCACCGGCCTCGTGCCGCCGAGGATGCTCGGCGTGCGGTTTCCGGCCTCCTGATGGTGGGGTACGGCGGCGTCCCCCGGTATCGGTGTGCACTCTCGGCCACGCAGCGGGCCGGCGTCCGCGGTCGAGCGCGCCGAGGGGTGCTGGTAGGATGACGCGCATGGAACCAGCGCGGCCTCCTCGGCCCCTGCGCCCGGGCTGGGCGGTGGAGCGGTCGCTCTGGCGTGCAGGGTTCCCCGCTGTCGCCGGCGTGGACGAGGTGGGGCGGGGGCCGCTGGCCGGCCCGGTCGTCGCCGCTGCGGTCGTCATCCCTCGGACGCCGGCCGGGGAGGTCCCCCGGACGCGCTGGGTGCGCCTGATCCGCGACTCGAAGGTGCTGACGGAGACCCAGCGGGAGGCGCTGGCGGAGGAGATCCGGCGGGACTGCCAGTGGGCCGTCGCGGCGGTGTCGCCGCAGGTCGTGGACCAGATCAACATCCTGCGTGCGACACGACTGGCAATGCGGCGTGCTGTCAATGCCTTGCCCGCGCGGCCCGACGCCCTGATCATTGATGGCAGAGAAGTGGTCGAGGGCGGGATCGAGCAGCGCTCCGTGGTGCGGGGCGATGTCCGGTGCGCGTCCGTCGCGGCTGCGAGCATCGTGGCGAAGGTGGCACGGGACAGCATGATGCGCGACCTGGACCGCTTGTTCCCCGGGTACGGGCTGGCCGACAACAAGGGGTATGGCACCCCGGAGCACCTCGCGGCGCTCTCAGCGATGGGATACAGCAGCATCCACCGACTGTCCTTTGCCCCCGTCCGACTGGCGGTCCGCCGATGACCGAACGTAATCAACGCCTCGGCGAGGCCGGGGAGCGCATCGCCTCCCGCTACCTCGAGCAGCAGGGGTACGAGGTGGTGGACAAGAACGTCCGGCGCCTGGAGGGCGAGATCGACCTGGTCGCGCTCCACGGTGAGACGCTGGTCTTCGTGGAGGTGAAGCTGCGGACCTCCCGGAAGATGGGCGCCGCGGTGCAGGCCGTGTCCCCGGCGAAGGGCGCCCGCCTGCGCGGGCTGGCCGAGGCGTACTCCGCCGACCACCCGGAGCTCCCGGCGAACCTGCGGATCGACCTCGTGGCCATCGAACTCACGGTCGGCGGCGAGGTGGGACAGCTGAACCACGTCCAGAACGCCGTCGAGGGCTGATTTTCGCCCCGACGCGCGTTATCCTGCGCCCATGCCGATCTACCAGTACGACTGCCCGTCCTGCCAGAAGCGCGTGGACGTCTTCTTCCGCTCCATCAGCAAGGTGGCCGACAACCCCGTCTGCCCCGAGTGCGGCGGCAAGAAGCTGAAGCGCGTCATGTCGCGCGTTCTGCGCGCCCGCTCCGACGCGGACCGCATCGACGACATCGACATCAACCAGGAGCTCGGGCGGCTGGACTCCATGGGCGTCGGCGACTTCGCGCGCTGGTCGAAGGACCTGGGCAAGCGGTACGACCGGGCCCTGGGCTCCGACTTCGGCGCGCTGGCGGCGAAGGCCGAGGCGGGCGAGGACCCCGTGGAGCGCGTGGACGCGGCCCACACGCTGCGCTACCGGCTGGAGCAGGCCAAGCGCGGTTCGAAGCCCAGCGCGTCCGACATGGGCGACGCCGCGCCGGACCCCTACGCCCCGTAACCGGGCGCCGCACCCAGAGGGCACCGTCATGCCGATCTACGAGTACCGCTGCGAGGACTGCGCGAAGGACTCCAGCATCTTCGTGCGCTCGCCGAAGACGGCCGCCCCGCCCAAGTGCGAGCACTGCGGCTCCGCGAAGGTGTCGCGGAAGGTGTCGGCCGTCGCGCGACGCCGCAGCACCGGGGACGTCGTGGGCGAGTACGGCTCCGACATGGACCCCGGCGGCATCCGCGACCCGCGACAGATCGGCCACTGGGTGGAGAAGCGCTTCGAGCAGTTCGGCGTCGACCTCCCGAAGTCCAGCCGCGAGATGATCGACGCCGCCCGCGACGGCGTCCTCCCGCCCGACCTGGGCGTCTAGCGGCCACGGGCGAGGACGCCCTGGTGAGCGCTCCCATTCCGGACGCGCCCCGCATGCGGCCCCGGCTCACCGCCTTCGATCTCATCAGCATCACGGTCGGCTCCATCATCGGCGCCGATATTTACGTAGCCTCCGCCATCACCGCGGGGATGCTGGGGCCCGCGTCGCTGTTGGCGTGGGCATTCGCCGGGC
>JAYQOZ010000318.1:0-2362 GCA_038145035.1 Gemmatimonadaceae bacterium
GGTGTTGCTGCGGCTTGAACGGATGCGGAACGGTCGCTAACTTCAACGGGCTACGCACTTTACGTTTCAGCCCCATCCATGCCGACCTACGAGTATCGCTGCCCCGAGGGGCACGAGTTTGAGGACTTCGTCCTCAAGATCTCCGACACCAAGCCGGAACTGCCGTGCCCGGCCTGCGGCAGGGTGGCCGTGAAGCGCATGAGCGCGGGCTCCGGGCTGCTCTTCAAGGGCTCCGGGTTCTACATCACTGACTATGGCAAGGACGGCAAGAAGGACCAGCGCGCTGCCACCAAGTCGAACGAGGGTTCGTCCGCCGCCGGCGGTGGCGCCTCGTCGTCGAGCACGCCCGCACCGTCCACCGGCAGCGCCCCGTCGGGCAGCTCCGCGCCAGCCGCCGGTGCCAGCGCACCCAAGTCCGGTCCGGCGACGTGAGCGGCACCGACACCCTGCGTGACGGCCTGGCGCGTGCGGCGGCCAGCATCGGGGCGCCCGCCGGGACCAACGTCGCCCTCGAGCGGCCCCGCGATCCGGCGCACGGCGACTGGGCGACGAACCTCGCCATGACGCTGGCGAAGCCGCTGGGCAGGAAACCGCGTGACATCGCCGACGCTCTCGTGGCGGCGCTGGACCGCAAGGCGGCCGGCGTGAGCGAGGTCAGCGTCGCTGGCCCGGGCTTCATCAACTTCCGCCTCGACACCGCCGACCTCGCGTCCGGTCTCTCGCGCGTGCTCGGCAGCGGCCCGGCCTGGGGCACCGGGGCATCGGGGGCGGGGAAGGTGGCGAACGTCGAGTTCGTGTCCGCAAATCCCACCGGCCCGCTGCACGTGGGCCACGGCCGCCAGGCCGCGCTCGGCGACGCCATCGCGGCGCTGCTGCAGTCCCAGGGCTGGACGGTGCAGCGCGAGTTCTACTACAACGACGCCGGCGTGCAGATCGCCAACCTCGCCCGCTCGGTGCAGGCGCGGCTGCGCGAGCGGGCCGGCGACGCGCTCGTGATCCCGGAGGGCGGCTACCACGGCGAGTACATCCGCGAGATCGCCGAGCGCTACGCCACCGAGTGCCCGGACGATCCACGCGGGGACGACCTTGAGCGCGTGCGCCAGGTCGCCGTGCGCGAGCTGCGCAGGGAGCAGGACCTCGACCTCCGCGCCTTCGGCGTGCAGTTCGACACCTACTACCTCGAGAGCTCCCTGTACAGCGATGGCCTGGTGGAGCAGACCGTCGCGACCCTGCAGGCGAAGGGACACACCTTCGAGGACGATGGTGCCCTCTACCTGCGCAGCACGGACTACGGTGACGACAAGGACCGCGTGATGCGGAAGCGCGACGGCACCTTCACGTATTTCGTGCCGGACGTGGCCTATCACGTGACGAAGTTCCAGCGCGGCTTCACGCGGGCCATCAACGTGCAGGGCGCGGACCATCACGGCACCACGGCCCGCGTGCGCGCGGGCCTGCAGGCCCTGGAGATGGGCATCCCCCAGGGCTATCCGGAATACGTGCTGCACCAGATGGTGACGGTGATGCGCAGCGGCGAAGAGGTGAAGATCTCCAAGCGCGCGGGCAGCTACGTCACGGTGCGCGACCTCATCGACGAAGTGGGCCGTGACGCGGTGCGCTACTTCTTCCTCATGCGGAAGGGCGACTCGCAGCTGGTGTTCGATGTGGACCTCGCCCGTTCGCAGAGCGAGGAGAATCCGGTCTACTACATCCAGATGGCCCACGCACGGGTCTGCGGCATCTTCCGCGTCGGGGCCATCGAGGCAGACACCATCACCGGCGACGACGTGGACTGGAGCGTCCTCGACACGCCGGAGGAACGCGAGCTGGCCAAGGCGATCCTCGACTGGCCGGCCTTTGTGGCCGGTGCCGCCGAGTCGCTGGAGCCGCACCGCATCGCCAACTGGCTGCTCGAGACGGCGCGGCTGGTGCACACCTGGTACCATAAGCATCACGTCCTCGGCGAGGCCCCGGCCGTGATGCAGGCCCGTCTCGCGCTCGCCAAGGCCGTCCGGATCACCCTGGCCAACGGGCTGGGGCTTCTCGGGATCTCCGCGCCCGAGAGGATGTAGGCTTTCCGCTGGCTCCGCTCGCCGAGTTTCGTGCCTCGGTGACAAGGCAACTGACGTCCACACCGAACCGCCCGAATACATGACCGTCCTTGTCGTCGGCTCCGTCGCGCTGGATTCCGTTGAGACCCCCTTCGGCAAGGCCGATGAGGTGCTCGGCGGCTCGGCTAACTACTTCGCCGCCTCGGCGTCGCACCAGACCCCCGTGCAGCTCGTCGGCGTGGTGGGCTCCGACTATCCCGTGGGTAAGCTCGAGGCCCTGAAGGGGCGTGGGGTGGACCTCGCCGGGCGCG
>JAYQOZ010000318.1:2372-3113 GCA_038145035.1 Gemmatimonadaceae bacterium
CGCCGGGCTCGAGCAGGCCGAGGGTGAGTCCTTCCGATGGCGCGGGCGCTACCGCCACGACCTGAACTCGGCGGAGACGCTCGAGACCCGGCTCGGCGTGTTCTCGCACTTCAAGCCCAAGATCCCGGCCCAGTTCCGCGCGGCCGAGTACGTGTTCCTCGCGAACATCGATCCGCGACTGCAGTTGGAGGTGCTCGGCCAGGTCGAGCGGCCCAAGCTCGTGGCCTGCGACACCATGAACTTCTGGATCGAGTCGCGCCGCGCCGACCTCCTTGCCCTCCTTGGCAAGGTCGATCTCATCACGCTGAACGACGCCGAGGCGCGGCAGCTGACGGAACAGGCCAACCTGGTCCACGCAGCGCGCTGGATCCTCGATCGCGGCCCGAAGACCGTGCTGATCAAGAAGGGCGAGCACGGCGCGTTCATGTTCACGCGCGACAGCGTGTTCTTTGCCCCGGCGTATCCGCTGGAGTCCGTCTTCGATCCCACCGGGGCGGGCGACTCCTTCGCGGGCGGGTTCATGGGCTGGCTGGCGCGCACCGGCGACCTCTCCGAGGCCAACATGCGTCGCGCCGTCATCGTCGGCTCGGCCATGGGCTCGTTCGTGGTCGAGGGCTTTTCGATCACGCGGCTGCTCGAGATCACCCGCTCCGACATCGACCGCCGCGTCGGCGAGTTCCACCGGCTTGTCACCTTCGACCAGGAGCTGCAGTCGTGAGCGACGGCAAGCTCACCTACGCC
>JAYQOZ010000319.1:0-3112 GCA_038145035.1 Gemmatimonadaceae bacterium
GCGGCGCGGCTCGAGCTGGGGGCGGACGAGCTACCGATCGCGGACACGATCGGGGTGGGGCATCCCGACCAGGTCACGCGCGTGTTCAAGCAGGTGTTGGCGCTCGCGGATGCCTCGCGCGTCAACGCGCACTTCCATGACACCTACGGTCGTGCGCTGGCGAATCTCGAGGCCTGTCTCGCGCTTGGGGTGCGCAGCATTGATGCGAGTGCGGCCGGGCTCGGTGGCTGTCCCTATGCGCCGGGAGCGACGGGAAACGTTGCGACGGAGGCCGTGCTCTCGATGCTCGCGGCGCGTGGGTTCGAAGCGGGTGTCGACCTTGAGGAGCTCACGGCGGCCGGGGCGTATGTCCGTGGGGTGTTGGCGTCGGCGGCGGCGCGGCCCGCCGGGTGACTGTCGGTCGGTAGTCGGCGCGGTGGTTCGCGGTGGATTAACGCGCCACCGGCGCGACTAGCGGTTGTCCTGCGCCTCGAGCCGCGCGAGCCGTTCTGCGAGTCCCTGCGGCTCAGTAGCCGGCGCCCACCCGCTTGCGGAGATGCAGGTCCTGCTCGAGGGCGCGGAGCAGGAAGTCCGCGACGTCCTCGACGCTGATCCTGCGGCTGCCTTCGGGGAGGTATTCCTCGAGCCTGCGGTACACGCCTGTGCGCTCGCCGGCCACGATGTCGCCGGTGGCAATCATCGTCCAGTCCACGTCGGCGTCACGCATGGCCTGCCAGGCTTCCTGGTGCTTGAGGCTGACCTTCCTGAAGACCTCCGGAAAACCCGGCTGGTCGTGGCGCAGCCCGCCGGCCGCGGATTCGAGGATGCCTCCGCCCGCTACGCCGAGCACGCGTCTCACGCCGAGGGCCTGCATGGCGGCGACGATGTTGCGCATGCCTTGCGATTGGGCGTCGCCGGGATCCTGGACGCCGGCGCCGCCGAGTCCTGACACCACGGCATCGCAGCCGCTGATGGTCCGGGCAACGTCCTCGGGGTTGAGCACGTCGCCCGGCAGGATCTCCAGGCCCGCTCGCATCTCGAGCTTCGCGGGATCGCGCACCAGCGCGCGGACCGTGTGGCCCGCGGCCAAGGCGTACTCGACGAAGCGGCCGCCGACGCGGCCCGTGGCTCCAAAGACAGCGATCTTCATGACGGAGGACGGAGGATGAAGGACAAAGGCTTGCCAGGCGTACAGGGAATAATGGCGCGCGAATCGGTCCGTACCACCCTCCGTCCTTCGTCCTCCGTCCTCTCACCTATAGTTATGCCCCCGCACCGCATCCTCCCCGGCGCCGGCCTTGAGCGCGACGAAGGTCTGCGCGCGGATGTTGTAGACCCCGCTCTCCACCTGCAGCGTGCCGCGCACCAGCAGCAGCGGTGTGCGGGAGATGAGCATCGCCTGCTCCTCGAAGCGCTGCGGCGTAATCACCACGTTGATGGTGCCGGTCTCGTCCTCGAGCGTGAGGAACACGAAGCCCTTCGCCGTGCCGGGACGCTGGCGGCAGATCACCAGCCCGGCGTGGGCCACGGGATCGCCGTCCTGCATCGTGTGGATCTCGCGGGCCGTGCGCACGCCGTTGGGCTGCAGCAGCGCCCGCACGTGGCGCATCGGATGGCCGTTCAAGGAAAGACCGGTGAGGCGGTAGTCCGCCTCGGTGAGTTCGGGCGCCGAGAACCCGGGCAGCACCGCGGGCACCGTGGATTCCGGGAACAGGGCCAGCGGCCCCGGGGCCTCACGCTCGGCCTCGAGCACGCGCCAGAGCGCCACGCGACGGCGACGGTTCGGCGGTTCGTCCTGCACGAAGGCGTCGAAGGCACCTGCCTCGGCGAGGGCACGGAGGGCGCGGCGGTCAAGCCTGGTGCGGACGACAAAGTCCGAGATGGACGAAAACGATGGAGGATGGAGGATGGAGGATGAAAGTGACGGCTGTGGTGCCTTCGCCTTTCGTCCTCCGTCTTCCTGTTGTGCCGCCTCAATCTTCGCACGCGCCTGGCCGCCGAGTCCAAGGACGGATCTGAGGCCGAGGCGCACCACGGGCGCCGCGTTGCGGCCTTCGCCGGGTTCGAGGGTGTGGTCCCAGAGGCTGCGCGTGATGTCCACGGGGCGCACGCGGACGCCGTGGCGTCGGGCGTCCTCGATCAACGTGCCCGGTGCGTAGAAGCCCATGGGCTGGGCGTTGAGCATCGCGCAGAGGAACTCGGGTGCGTAATAATGGCGCAGGTAGGCGCTGGCGTAGACGATCAGGGCGAAGCTCGCGGCATGGCTCTCGGGGAAGCCGTAGTCGGCGAAGGCGTTGATCTGGTTGTAGATCCGGAGCGCGACGTCCTCGGCAATGCCGTTGGCACGCATGCCGTCGATCATCTTCTGGCAGATGTCGGCCATGCGCTCGCGGCTGCGCTTGTGCCCCATCGCCTTGCGCAGGAGGTCCGCCTCGCCAGGCGAGAAGCCGGCGGCGGCGATGGCCACCTGCATGCCCTGCTCCTGGAAGAGCGGCACGCCCAGCGTGCGCTTGAGGATGGGCTCCAGCGACGGGTGCGGATACGTGACCTCCTCCACGCCGGCCTTTCGGCGCAGGTACGGATGCACCATCTCGCCCTGGATGGGGCCGGGGCGGATCAGTGCGACCTCCACCACGAGATCGTAGAAGCAGCGCGGTTTGAGCCGCGGCAGGGTGTTCATCTGCGCGCGGCTCTCGACCTGAAAGACGCCGACGGTGTCGGCCTTGCAGAGGTCGTCGTACACGGCCTGGTCGGCGCAGTCGAGCTGGCCGAGGTCGATACTGACGCCGCGGGTGCGGCGGATGTAGGCGAGGCAGTCCTGCACCACCGTCAGCATGCCGAGGCCCAGCAGGTCGATCTTCACGAGGCCGACGGGGTCGAGGTCGTCCTTTTCCCACTGGATGACGGTGCGGTCCTCCATGCTCGCCGGTTCGATGGGGACCACCGTGCGCAGCGGTTCCTCGGTGAGGACGAAGCCGCCGACGTGGATGCCGCGATGGCGCGGGGCGGCGTCGAGTTGTTCGACGATGTCCGCGAGTTTCCGGACGCGCGGGTCGTTGGCGTCCAGGCCGGCGCGATCTAGGAGTGTGGGCTCTCGGGTCTTGTGCGCGGTCGCGGGGGGGGGGGGGGGGGG